>CAYWNR010000091.1:0-10068 GCA_964459705.1 uncultured Gemmatimonadaceae bacterium
TGTGCGGGCGTGCCCCCGAGTTGAAGACCAGCGGGTACTGCGTCGCCGTCTGAGGGTTGGCGCGCGGTCCTTCCGTGGGCTCCACGTACTTGGGCAGCGGCTCGTAGCCGTACTCCTCGAGCGTGGTGGACCAGATCTCGAACTTGCCCGTCGGCGTGTCGAACCCCGGTTGGCCGTCCGCCCGCAGGCCGCCCTTCTCCCACTTCTTGTACTCCATCATCGGTGTCGGGAGCTTCACCCAGCCGCCCGCCGCCTTCACGTCCTCGAGCGTATAGCCCGAGCCCTCGAGGGCGAACCGGATCAGGGCGTCCTCAGTCTGCGGATACAGGTGCCCATAGCCGAGCCGATTCGCCAGCTCCGCCATGATGAGGTAGTCGTTGCGCGCCTCGCCCACCGGCTCGACTACCTTCTTCCGCAGGCGGAAGATCGGGCCGTAGGTCATGTACGAATCGATCTCGAACATCGTCGTGGCCGGCAGAATGACGTCGGCGTAGGCCGAGTCGGCGGTGAGCTGCCGGTCAATGCAGACCAGGAAGTCCAGCTTCGAGAGGGTCTCACGCCAGATGGGCGTCTGTGGCCACGAGGTGAGCAACGACGCGCCGTGCACGATCAGCCCGCGGATCCGATAGGGGTCGGCCTCCAGCACGGACTTCACCAACCCGCTGGCGTGCGATTCCCCCCGGTAGTTCGAGTAGATCGGGAACTTCTGGCGGGCGACCGCAAGGTCGAGATCCGGATTGGGCTGGTTGCACGAGCGGTTGATGGGGAAGTGCGAGTCGAGCATGGCGAGCCCGATCCCGCCCGGCGCGTCGAGATGGCCCGCGAGCGCGAACAGCGTGTGCACCGCGCGGATGGCCTGGATACCGCTGTTTGAGTACTCGAGTCCGGTATACATGACCGGGCACGCACCCGTGGCGTGCGCGATCCGCCGCGCGAGCGAACGGACGGTGTCGGCCGGAACGCCGGTGATCTCCTCGACCACGTCCGGACGAAAGTGCTGCGTGTAGGTGCGCAACTCGTCGAACCCATGGCACCATTGCTCGGCGAACGGCTCGTCGTACAGCTCCTCGTCGAGCAGCACCTGGATCAAGCCCAGGGCCAGCGCGCCGTCCGTCCCGGGGCGGATCGGGATCCAGTCGGCGCCGGTGCGCTTGGCGGTGTCCGTGTGCCGCGGGTCGATCACGACGATTTTGGCGCCCCGCTTGGCGGCCGCTTCCAGGCGGTGCATGTCCAGCGGTGGGGAATCGGTCGCCGGGTTGGCGCCCCACACGATCAGCAGCTCGGCGTTCTCCACGTCCGTGAACATGTTCACGAGCATGCGGCCCATGGTGACGTGCGGCGCGATCATCGCGAACGACACGTAGCACAGCGCGCCCACGCCCATCGTGTTGGGGGAGCCGAAGGGGAACAGCACGTTGGACGCCGAGGAGACCGCGACGCCCTTGGGCTGGAACATGTCGCACAGGGACAGCTCGAACGCGCCCCGACCCGTGTAGATGGAGACGGCCTCCGGTCCCGATTCCGCCTTGATCCTGTTGACGTTCTCGGCGATCAGGTCGTAGGCCTCGTCCCACGAGATGCGCGTGAACTCGTGCGAGCCCTTGGGCCCCACGCGCTTCATCGGATACTTGAGGCGGTGCTCAGAGTGGACGATCTCGGGCGCATGCGTCCCGCGCCGGCAGATCATGCCAAGCGGATGTCCGGTGTCCTGCCGGATGTCCACGAGCTGGCCGTCCCGCACGCCCACCTCCACCCAACACCCCGCGGGACAGATGCCGCAGATACCCTTGGTCCAGGTCTTGGCGTCACGCGCGGCCTTCTCGTCGGTCAGCGGGGCGGTTGGAGGTGGCATGACCATTCCGGGGCTCCGTGGCGTGAGGCAGCGGCCGGTGGGTGAACGGCGTCGGCCCGTGGGATCACCAGCGCCGCGACTGGGACGGGCGCTGGGGACGGGACGGCTGTGGGAAGGTACTCGGAAATCGTGTGGGGTGAGGGGAGGTGTGGTCTCTGGGCCGGGGGGCTCTGGATGGGCGGGAGGAGCGGGAGGGGCGCGATGGGCCAGGATTCCCGCGCACGTCCCGTCCCGCTGCTCCCGCCTCTCCCGCCGATGCCGATCTATCCCATCGCCTCCCTAAAACGTCACCTGCCGATCCGCCCCCGTGGCCAGGGTGCGGATCCACAGTCGTGACTCGTCGACGGTGATGGGAGGGTCTGAGCCCGAGACCTCGGCTGTGCGCATGAACCGCGCGTAGACGAACTCCGCGCCGTTCGGGGTCCAGCCACCGGGGAACGACATGAAGGCCGTTGAGAACGACACGGGCGCTCCGCCGCCGGCGGGGACGAGGCAGACGCCCAGGCATCCACGGTCGGCGTCGGGCTCCGTGAGGTAGGCGACCGTTGCCCCGTCCGGCCGCCACGTGGGCTCATAGCCGTAGCCCAGCGTGTCGAGCAGCAGCCCCGTGGTATCCATCACCGCGATCACGTACGGCGCGACGTCACCCGGGCGCCGGCGTTCCACCGCCACCGCTGCACCGTCCGGGCGCCACGCCGAGTGCCGGCCGGGCCCGACGGCGTGGGCATTCGCGATCGTGCCGTTCCGCCAGTCGCCGATCCAGAAGGTGCTCACGGTATCCAGGCCGGGGTCGTCCTGGTACCGGGTCTCCCAGGCGAAGCGTGAGCCGTCCGCCGAGAAGGCGGGCCAGCGAAACCCCGGCGCTGCGTTCCCCCCCCCTCCGAGGCGACGCACGCCACCGCCATCGGGTCCCATGATCCAGAGGGCGGGTTCTGTTTCGTTCGTCCCGCGCGTGGAGAACACGATCGAGTCGGTCTGGGGATCCAGGTCGAGTCCTGCGAGAATCGCCTCGGCGAGCAGGGTCACCTGGCCGCTGGCGAGGTCCACGCGGTAGATACCCGGCGTCGCTCCCGGACGCTCGTCGTGGCGATAGTAGACGACGCTCTTGGCGTCGGCGGTGAAATGCGCGTGGCGATCGCGGTCGACGAGCTGGATGGTCGGGGCGATCGAGTTGTTGCCGCAGGCGAACACGGTGAGGAGCAGCGCGGCCAGTAACGGGCGACTGCGCGGCATCGCCGAGGTCGCGGCGCCGCGGCCACCCCGGCCGATTTCGCGGTTCACTCCATTGCGGTCGGCGAGCGCTGCCTTGAGCCGGTCCAGCATTCCGGGCATAGGCCCCCCTGGTTTGCCTCCCGCTTGCTACGATAGGGCGCGGTGCTCGAATCGGCCAGAGATGGACGGTCCGACAGGCTGGGACAACGGTCATCGCCCCCCCACCTTGCACGCTCCGCGAGAAACGGGAATATTCGCGCCCCAGCTACGGCCACGCTGAAGCCCCAGCCCTTCAAGCGAGGTACACGGAGTGCCATTCTTGCTGTTGCTCACCGCGCTCGCGGGGACCTTCCCCGTGGGCGCATCCGCCGTTGCGCACCACCAGCCCCAACTCACGATCCGTCCGGCCGTGGTCGGCGACCCGCTGACCCCGCCGTCGGTGCTGGCGAACGAATCCCGTGAACCGCACACCGTCGAGGTGACGCTCACGGCGGCCGTGGCGCGCCTCGCGTTGAGGCCCGGTGTCGAGACGGAGGTGTTCGCGTACAACGGTCAGGTACCGGGACCAACACTGGAGGTGTGGGAAGGCGACCGGGTGATCGTCCACTTCAAGAACGAGCTGCCCGAGCCGACGACCATCCATTGGCACGGCATTCACCTGCCGTTCCATGCCGATGGCAGTCCGTTCGATCCCGTGAAGCCCGGCGGGCAGCTCGACTACGTCTTCACGGTCAAGCGCGGCACCGCCGGCACCTACTGGTATCATCCCCATCCCGACCAACGCGCCGGTCCCGAGGTCGCCAGGGGACTCTTCGGGGCGATCATCGTCCGCGCGGCCGATGACCCCTTGCGCGGCCTGGTGACCGAGAAGCTGCTGATCCTGCATGACAACCGGTTTCGCCCCGACGGCTCGGTGGACCTGCCGGACCCGGACTCGCCCGCCGGGCGCCGCGACTTCGAGAACGGGCGCGAAGGGGACGTGCTGTTCGTCAACGGGCAGGTCATGCCGGCGATCCGGATCCGCGCCGGCGAGGTGCAACGCTGGCGGGTGATCAACGCGTCCGCCGCGCGCGTGTACAAACTTGCGATCCCGGGTCACACGTTCCTGCACGTGGGGAGCGACGGCGGCCTGTTCGAAAAGCCGGTCGAGTCCGGCGAGATCGTCGTAGCCAACACGGAGCGGGTCGAATTGCTCGTGCGTGGGACCGGGCGGACGGGCGAGCGGGACACGCTCGAAGACCTGCCGTACAACCGCTACATCCCCCAGACTCGGCCGGCCGATTGGGACAGCACCCGCAATCTGCTGACGCTCCAATACACGGACGATTCACCGGTGGCGCCGGTCACGCTGCCGGCCACGTTGCGAGCGGTTGCCTGGCTCGACACGACGGCGGTGACGGCGCGCCGCGTGTTCGCGCTCTCGCAGGGGCTCATCAACGGAAAGACGATGGACCTGCACCGTGTGGACGTGACGGTGCCGCTGGGCGCGACCGAGGTCTGGGAGATCGAGAACCTGGTGGGCATGGACCACCCGTTCCACCTGCACGGGTTCCGGTTCCAGGTGTTGGATCGCGACGGCGTACCCGAGCCATACCCCAGTTGGAAGGACACGGTGAACGTGCCGAAGCACGAGACGGTGCGCCTGATCGTGCAGTTCGACGACTACCCCGGGTTGTGGATGTTCCACTGCCACATCCTGGACCACGAAGACGCCGGCATGATGGGCGTTCTCCAAGTCAAGTGAGGGAACACGAATATGGAGCGAGGCTCGAGCAGGTGGATCCGTCCGACCGTGACGTTGGCAGCGATCGGGGTGGTGGTAGGTGTCGTGGCAGCCTTCTCCGGTACCCCGGCAGACATCCACGGCGGTCAGGTGAATCAGGCGACGGTGCTCCGGGGTCGCCAGCTGGTGATCGAGCATGACTGCGGCGAATGCCACGGCGGCGTCGATCCCGCGTCGGACGGCTGGCTCACGGGCTACACCGGCAAGGCGCCTCCCGAGATCCAGGATTTCCACGTCGGTCCGTTCCACACCTACGCGCGAAACCTGACGCCGGACGACGTCACGGGCCTCGGCCGCTTCAGCGAGCGGCAGATTTTCAACGCGCTGCGCTACGGTCTGCGCCCGGGCGACACGCCGGACCTCGATATCACATCGAGCACGCCGGGCCAGGGCAACTTCCCGGAGCACCCCACGTACCTGGCTCCGCCGATGCCGTGGCCGTCGTGGCGCCACATGTCCGATGCAGACCTGTGGGCCATTGCCGCCTATCTGAAGCACGGCGTCAAGCCGGTGCGGCATCGGGTACCTGACAGCGAGGGGCCGCCCGATTTCTGGGCCAGCGCGTATACCGCCGATGCCATCGGGACCTATCCGGCCGCCGCGTTCCCCACCGCGAACGAGACGATGCCGCCGAAGGGCGCCGTTGACATGCAGAAGGTGCTCCGCGGTCGCCAGGTGGTGGTCGAACATGCGTGCAGCGAATGTCACGGAGGCATGGACAATCCGGCGGCAGAAGGCTGGCTCGCCGGCATCACCGGTCCGGACCAGGAATTCCTGGTGGGCCCGTGCGCGGCGGATTCCACGGCCACCCCATGCTTCCATGCCCGCTCGCGCAACCTCACGCCGGACGCCGCGACCGGCGTCGGGCGCTACAGCGAGCGACAGATCTTCAACGCGCTACGCTACGGGTTGAGCCCGAGGGAGACGCCGGACGTGGAGATCACGTCGAGCACCCCCGGTCAAGGAAGCTTCCCGGCGCACCCGACGTACCTCTCGGTGGTGATGCCGTGGAGGGCCTGGCGCCACCTGTCCGATGCGGACCTGTGGGCGGTCGCCGCGTACCTCAAGTACGGCGTCAAACCGGCGAACAACCACGTGGCGGACAGCGACGCGCCACCGGATAGCTGGGCCAGCGAGAATACGGTCGAGAAGATTGGGACGTATCCGGCGCCGAAGTTCCCGACGGCGCATGAAGTGGGGGGCTGAGGGCGCTTGCGTCCTCGTACGCGGTGAGCATCACGACGGGGAAGGCGGTCGCGCGGTCGGGCAGAGTGTGTCTCGAGGCGGTTCCGTCGGTCGGGCATTCTGCCCTCCGTGGTTTGCCTCCCGCTTGCTTACGATAGAACGTGGAGCGCGGATCGGTCAGGGAAAGGCGGTCGGGCGATTCGTCCTACCGCAGCCCGCTGTTCTCCTGCTGCCACACTTTGATCTCACGTCGTCAGCCTGCCCACCGCCTCCACGATCCGCCCGACATTCGGCAGTGCCTCGGCCTCGAGATCGCGAGCATAGGGGAGCGTGTCATCCAGACAGACCCGCGCGAACTGCGGCGTCAGGCCGGCCTCGAGCGTGACGGCGGCGACCTCACCCGCCAGTCCGAAGGACGCATAGTCCTCGTCCACGACGAGGAGTCGGTTGGTGCGCTCCACGGAGCTGACGATGGTCTCGCGGTCGAGCGGTCGCAGCGACCGAAGGTCCACGACCTCGCACGAAGCGCCGTCGTTTGCGAGACGCTCCGCCGCTTCCAGTGCGCGGTGCACGCCCACCGCGAGCGAGACGATCGTGACATCGTTGCCGCTCCGTCGCACCGCCGCTCGACCGAACGGGACCATCGTGCCGCGTGCAACATCGCCGTGCGCTCCCGCCGGCGGCACGTCAAACGTCACGGTCTCTCGCGATCCGCGCCCGAGGAATTGGAGCCACTCCGCGGATAGGAGTTTCGGCTCGAACAGGACGACGGGACCGTCGTGCTCGAGCGCCGTGGCCGTGAGCCCGTACGCGTCCCACGGGGTGGATGGTACGACGACGGTGAGCCCCGGAATCGCGGCGAGCATACCCCACAGCGCCTGGCCGTGCTGCCCGCCGTCCCCATACCCGCCACCACTCGGCGCGCGGACCAGGACCGGACATGGCCACGTGCCGCCCGAGAACGTCGCGAGCTTGGCCATCTGGTTGAGCACCGCATCGAGCGCCACGGCGATGAAGTCCACCATGTACAGCTCCACCACCGGGCGGAGCCCGCCCATGGCGGCGCCGGCGGCCGCGCCGAGAAACGCGCCCTCGCTGATCGGTGCCGCCAACACCCGCGCTGGCCCGAATCGCGCGAACAGCGGTGCGCGCAACATGGGCGCGTCCTCGCCGATCAGCACGATCGTCTCATCCTGCGCCATCGCATCCTCGATGGCGAGATCGATGGCCCGGCCGAACGTGCACTCAGGCATCCGCGCCCCCCGGGACGTCGGCGAGTGCCACGCTCAGGGCTGCCGAGATCTCCTCGCGCACGTCCCGTTCGATGCGATCGCGCGCTGCCCGATCCGCCGCCATGGCATCGCGCGCCTTTCGGACGGGATCGCCGCGCGACTCCCGCTCCGCCCCGGCGCGCGCCTGCACCAACAGGCTCGCCATGCGGAGCATCCCGCCCGCGCGGTCGAGCACGCCACCGCCCGCCTTCGTCACGCTTCCCGCGATGTCGCCCAACGTCTCGCGTCCGTCCGCGAGCGGCCGCTTGGCCATGCGGAGCATCGGGTCGCCCAGGAAGTGGCCGTCCAGCCGCGGACAGTGCGCCAGCAGGAAGGCGGGCGCTCCCCGTTTCCGCAATTGCGCGATGAGCGCTCCGGCTTCGGCATGCACCGCGTCCACGTCCGTGCCGTCCACGGTTGCCGTCCGCCAGCCGAACGCGGTCGCGCGCGCTACCAAATCGCCGCCCATCACGTCGGCCGAGCGGGTCGTGATGGCCCACGCGTTGTCGATGCAGACCACGAGGAGCGGCAGGTCCCACGCGACGGCGAGGTTCAGCGTCTCGAGGGCCATGCCCTGGTTCATCGCCCCGTCACCGGTGAACGCGACGGCAATGCACTCGGGCCGGAGCCGCGCGGCGGCGAGCGCGAGCCCCGCGCCCATGGGGAGCGACGCCCCGACGATCCCCGAGCTGCCGGCCAAGTGATCGCGGGAGAAGAGGTGCATGTGGCCGGCGCGCCCGTGACCGAGACCGTCGGGCATGCCGAGCAGCTCGCGCAGCATCGGCACGAGCGAGACGCCGCGAATGACGAGTGGTGGTGAGCAGCGATGTGCGAGGGCGAGCCCGTCGCCGTCACGCAGGTGGGTGACGACGCCGGCGGCCACGGCTTCCTCGCCGGTGCCGAGGTGCATCTCGCCGCTGACGAGCCCGCGCAGCCACAGGTCGGCGACGGCCGTTTCGTACGCTCGGGCCCGCAACATCTGGTGGTAGAGGTCGGCGCGCATGGTGTCGTTCCCAGGATAGATGATGACACCGACGGTGGCCAGGGGATTCAGCGCTTTCGCGCGCATCGCCGTGCGGTGTCACCTACGGCAGGGCGGCCGGGAGCCGTCAGTGTGCTCAACCAGGGTGGCGCAGGAGCCGCCCCCAACGAATCGCGGTCAGGAAAGGCAGCGGGTGCCAGCTCGACGGGTCGTAGGAGAAGTAGATGAAGAGGACGGGTCCCTTGATGCTCTCGCGCGGCAGGAACCCCCAGAAGCGGGAGTCGACCGATTCGTCCCGGTTGTCTCCCATGACGAAATAGCTCCTCGCCGGCAGGACCAGGGGGCCCCAATCCCTGAGGCCCGGGACGTAGGCCGAGTCGGTGCCGATCAGGTGGGGGCGCTGCCACTGGAGGACGGTGCCGAGCACGTGGCTGGGGATCGCGCTTTGCGGGTCCCGGTGCTGAGCATAGGGCTCCGGGACGTAGCGGCCGTTGCGGAACAGCGAATCGTCCCGCATCGCCAGCGTGTCGCCGGGGACACCGATCAGTCGCTTGACCACGTCCACCTTCGGCTCGATCCCGAGCTCGGCGGCGAAGGCCACCCGAACCGGTGAGTAGAACACGACGAGGTCGTCGTGGCGCGGCTGGCGGAAGGCCGGGAAGCGGAACCCGATGAGCGGCACCCGCGAGCCGAAGACCGCCCGGTTCACGAACAGCATCTCGCCCGGCAGGAGCGTGTTCTCCATGGATCCCGAGTTGATCCGGAACGACTTCACCAACATGGATTGGATCACGAACCAAATGAGGAGCGCGATCGCAATCGACTTGACCCACTCTACGAGCGCCCGCTTCGGCGGGCGGGTCCGCGGCGGGTCCGCGACCGTTGGCGGGTTCCCCTGGTTCTTCGTCTTGCTCCTCGATCGACGGCTCATCGGTCTCCTCTTGCTGCCACGTACGCTACGCGGTTTTGGGTGGTGGGCGCTATCCCGTGACCGCGGTTCGGCTCGGCCGGCAGTGAAATGATGCACAACCGCGTCGTCGCGGTTGGGTCGTGGAGATTCCGGCTGCCATCTTGGGCGGGAGGAGCGGGAGGAGCGGGAGGAGCGGGATCGGTGGGATGTCAGCGCGCGTTCCATCCGGTGTTGTCCCGCTGCCGTCAGACCCTAGCGAAGATCGCCCCGCGTAATGGCACCTTGCCGACAAGTAGATTGCCCCATGGCCCAACCCACCCCCACCGCTGACTCCGTCCTCCGCGACGTCTTCGGCTTCGAGACGTTCCGGCCGGGCCAGCGCGACGTGATCGACGCCGTCCTCGCGGGCCGGGACTGTATTGCGGTGATGCCGACCGGCGCCGGCAAGTCACTCACGTTCCAGGTTCCGGCCCGGCTGGTCCCCGGAACTGTCCTCGTCCTGTCGCCCCTCATCAGTCTCATGAAGGACCAGGTGGACGCGCTGAACGTCCTGGGGATCCGCGCGACGGCCATCAACTCGTCACTGGAACCCGACGACTGGCGCCAGCGGGTGCGCGGGCTCGAGCGCGGCGAGTACGAGCTGGCGTACATCGCGCCGGAAGCGTTGGACGGACGGCTGCGCGACCGGCTGCGCGCCTGTCCCGTGTCGCTCGTGGTGGTGGACGAAGCCCATTGCATTTCCCAATGGGGCCACGACTTCCGGCCCGCGTACCGTCGACTTCAGGGTCTGCGCTCGGAGCTGGGCGACGTACCGGTCTTGGCGCTCACCGCCACCGCCACGCGCCGAGTGGCCCGCGACATCATCCGCCAGCT
>CAYWNR010000092.1:0-9935 GCA_964459705.1 uncultured Gemmatimonadaceae bacterium
GCCGGAAGCCGTCCACGCCGTCCGAGGGATCGCCGTCGCCGTTGGGATCGAGCCAACGACGAGTGACGTTGAACACGAGATCCCTGACTCCCGGCATGAGGTTGCCCTCGATGGCCCCGTGGGTCTGGCCCTCCGGCCGGCCGACCTTCTTCCATTCCGGGAGCCACGGGACGCCCACCCATCCCCGGTACGCGAACTCGTTCGTGTCGGCTGTCGCAGGATCGTCGAACCGCTCGATCTCGTACCAGTCGGCGAAGCGCGACTCTCGCTGGTGCGCGAGCACGTCGCGCCAGGCCCAGAAGGTGATGCCGGTGTGGTTCCACGAGTAGTCGATGATGACGCGCATGCCGCGCCGATGGACCTCACGCACCAGGGCAAGGAAGAGACTGTCGGCGGCGGTCCAGCCCCACGTGGCCGGGTCCCACGGTGTCTCGGCCGCCATCCGGGCCTCGTCTCCTCTGGGGTCCGGTCCGAAGTTGCGGTCGATGTGGCGGTAGTTCCGGGCGTCGTACTTGTGGAGCGACGGCGCGTCGTTCACCGGGTTGAGATACAAGGCCGTCACGCCGAGATCCTGGAGGTAGTCGAGCCGGTCCATGACGCCCTGGAGGTCGCCGCCGTACCGGCGGAAGTTCACGGTGCCGTAGAAATCCTTGCCCGTCGCGGCGGCCCATGGCTCTTGCCGATACCAGTCCTGCGACCATGGCGTTGGCCGCCAGCTCGCCGGCGCCGGCTCGTTCGTCACCCCCTCGATGTCGTGCGCGGTGGGGTCGTTCGACGGATCGCCATTCCGGAAGCGCTCGACGAAGATTTGATACCAGATCGCGTCGGCGGCCCACGCGGGCACGTCGCTGGTTGCCGCCGCGCCACGCTGCGCTGGCGGTGTCTCACTCCCGCACGCGACGGCCAGGAGCAACAAGAACGTCGTACGCGCTGTCACTCAGCCTCCGGTTCTTCCGAACAGGAACGTCAGCGGGTCATCGAGCCGTGCACGCCAGGAGGCCTCGGTATGGGTGGCGCCCTCGTACCGACGAACCACGAAATCCTTGCCTTCGACGAGCCCCTGCTTCAGCAGCCACGCGCGCACGGCCTCGTGGGTGGGCCCATACGCGGCATCGAGACTCTGCGTGCCGTAGTCGAACCAGTAGCGCGTCCCCTTGGGCACCGTCATCCCGGCCGCGATATCGCGCAGGATGTACGGTGTGGTATCTGGAGGAGACCCCGTCGGCGTGCCGTTCGGGCCGAACGTTGCCTCGGAGAGCGGGAAGTGGGTGGACTCACACCCACAAGCGCCGAACACCTCCGGGTGGTGCGTCACCAGATAGAAGGACAGCAGGCCACCCATGGAGGAGCCCATCACCGCGGTGTTCTCGGGTCCCGTCAGCGTACGGAACTCGGCATTGACTCGCGGCATTAGCTCCTCGATGAGGAAGCGGGCGTAGTCGGGCGCGCGGTGCCAGGGCGAGTACTCCGGCCCCCGGTCGGCCGTGCTCCAGGCACCCACGACGATCACGGAGGGGATGATGCCGTTCTGGACGAGCCGCACCACCGCTTCGTCGACGCCCCAGTCCACACCCGTGTTGGCGATGCGCGGGTCGAACAGATTCTGCCCGTCGTGCATGTACAGGACGGGATACCGCTTGGTCGGCATGGCGTCGTAGCTGGGTGGCAGCCAGATCTCGACGTGGCGGGTCGGACCCAGGTACTTCGACGAGACGTCGGTCCAGTAGACGAGTCGGCCGAGAACCCCCGAGCCTTTCCAGTCCGCGATGTACGCCTTCGGGTCCTTCTTGAAGTCCGCGATGTCGTGCGAGGCCTCGACGTCGCCGTCGACGATCATGCGGTTGTTCGGTGGCACGGTCCCAGTCGGGCCCAGCGCCTCGCGGTCCCATGAGCCCAGCGTGAACTTGTATTCGAAAGTCGTGCCGCGTGGCGCGGTGACGTGGGCGGTGCGCTCGCGTCCCGTTCCCTCCATTGGGCGTCCGTCAGGATGCCACGGTCCCAACTCGGGAAGACTGCCGGCGAGGTAGACGGTGCCCGTGCCTTCCGGCACGCGTGCGTGAATGGTGACGGTGCAGCAGTCGGCGGGCGGCGCGCCGGCGGTCTGTTCTTTGGGAGCGCAGGAGACGCTGGCGAGCCCGGCGGCGATGGCGAGAGTCAAACGCATGGGCGAACGCTCCACGGGGAGGGCGGTGCGGCGCACAGCGGAACCTACGTTGCGGTGCTTGGGTGGCCAAGAGTCCGGACGGGGTCGAGCGTCCGTCTTTCCCCGCACGCTACGTCTGAGTGCTCGATACTCCCACCGTATCATCGTGCTTGCGCCGTGGTGCTGGCGCCTCGATCAGGTCACCATAGAAGAAACTGTGACTGGGCGGAGTCCCGATGATCAGCGTGGCATCGTTGCATGAGACGGGCTCGGTTCGAATCTCCGCCGCTCCTTCCGTCTGGAGGCCGCCGCGAGCCCGGAGCCAGATGGACTGTAGGAGGTAGGGCCGGGGCACACGATACGTCGTGTTCGACATTCCCTGGGCGGCGCGGCCCGGGGCGTATGGACCGAAGGTGATCTCCACGTCCAGGGAGCTTCTGTTTTCGACGTGAACCGTGACGGCTGCCCCTCGTCGGCACTCGTCGGTCAGGTCGACAGCCGGCGGCTCGGTCGCGGTGGAGTCTTGCGGCGCCGGCGCGGGGTGTCGGCCGGACGCGCACCCGAGGACGAGCACGACGCCGAGCAGTCGGGAGATCATAACGATCGCATTCCTTCGCGCCGTCGTGCCCGGGGACCGCGGATTCCGTCATGAAGCTCAGGCGGCCGCGCTGGCGCGTTCGCGGTCGGAAGGGTCCGCTCGAGGATCGTGGTTTGATCCTGAAGCTCGGCGGTCGCCGCCCGGAGCGCAACGTGGGGGCGCGCGGCAACCGCCCCCCCCGTCACTTGGCCGTCAACCAAACGAGACACGCTTCGTCGTTACCGCGTCGTGACGACTATTCCTCCCGCACCGCGACCATGGGGTCGATGCCGGCGGCGCGGCGTGCCGGGAGATACGACGCCGCCAGCGCGGTGGTGGCCGCCACGACCGCCACCACGGTGAGCGTGGCGGGGTCGGCCGGTTGCACGCCGTACAACAGTGACCGGAGCAGCCGAGAAGCGAACACCGCGCTCACGATGCCAATCGCGAGACCTAGTCCGGTGAGCCACAACCCCTGTCCCACGATCATCCGGGTCACGCTCTGCCGCGTCGCGCCGAGCGCCATGCGGATGCCCACTTCGCGGCCGCGTTGCTCCACCGCGAACGCGAGCACCGAGAAGATTCCCAACGCGGCGAGTGCCAGGGCCACGACCGCGAAACCGGCAAACAGGGTGGTCGCGAACCGGCGGTTGCCGTAGGTCCGGTGGACGACGTCCTCCATGGACGAGGCGCCGAAGAGCGGCAACGCGGGATCCACCGCCGCGAGGGCACGGCGGATGCCGGGCAGCACGGACAACGGATCGTCGTTCGTGGTTCGGACGACGAACGCCTCCGTCCGCGACGTTCCCGTCGCTTCACCGAACGGTCGGTAGAAGGCCGGTCGCTTGTCTCGGGCGACGCCAAACTCGCGCACGCTGCCCACGATCCCGACAACCTCGAATCCGGTCGCGTTCCATCCAGGATTGATCCACTGGCCGAGCGCGTTCCCATCGGGGAACAGGGTGTGGGCCAGCTCGTCGCTGATGACCACGATGTTCGCGCTGTCCCGACCGTCCACGTCGGTCAGCATGCGCCCTTGCAGCAGGGGGATTCCGGACGCTCGGAAGAAGTCGGGTGTGACCCAGCGGATCTCGACGAACTTGGCCTGAATGGTGGCGTCCTCCGGTGAGGCGAGCGTCGTGATGTTGTAGCCCCCGAGCAGAGGGATGCGTTGGCTCACACCGGCGCTCTGCACTCCCGGGACGGCCGCGACGGCGGCAAGAGCGCGGTCGGTGAATTGCGCCACCGCGCCCCCGGACGCGTATTTCGTCGCCGGCAGGTCGATCTGGAACGTGAGGGCGCGCCGCGGCTCGATTCCGGTCGCGACCCGATTCAGTCGCCAGACGCTGTTGAGCAGCAGGCCGGCGCCAGATACGAGCAGCACGGCCAGCGCGACTTCCACCATGACGAGGCTCTTCTGGAGGCGGTTCCCGCCGCGTGTGGAGCCGCGACCCCCCTCGCGCAGCCCGTCGTACAGGCGTTCGACGTCAATCCGGAGTGCCGGCACCGCGCCCACCAGCAGCCCCGTCAAGAGGGCCAGGCCGACGGCGAATGCCACCACCGGGACTCCGAGGTGCACGTCGCCGGCGCGCGGCAGCGTGCTCCCGAAGAGCGAGAGCAGGGCCCGTGTCGTGAGCCAGGCCAGCCCAATGCCGACGACGCTCCCGATGGACGCGAGCGTGAGCGACTCGGTCAGGAAGCCACGCATCAGTCGCCCGCGTCCCGCCCCAACGGCGGCGCGGACGGCGGTCGCGCGCTGCCGTCGCTCCGCGCGCACGAGCAACAGGTTCGCGACGTTCACGCAGCCGATCGCCAGCAACAAGAGCACGGCGCCGGAGAGGAGCTTGAGCGACGAGCGGCTCACCCCCAGCAGACGTTCCCGAGCCGGGAACGTGACGATGGTCCAGTCTTTCGTATTCTGATCGGGGTAGGTCGCGGCGAGTTGGGCGAACAGTTGCTGGAGCTCCGATCGTGCGCCGTCCTCGGTCGCGCCCGGCGCGAGGCGCGCGACGATCTCCAGCATGCGGTTCCCGCGCGTTTGCGTGAGCGCTTGGGGCGTCCAGGCGAAGGGGATGAGGAGTTGGGGATCGCCGGGGAACCAGAACGACTTCGGCAGGACGCCGACGATCGTGTACGGCTCGGCGTTGAGGGGGAACGTCTGCCCGATGACGTCCGGGCGCGCCCCGAAGCGGTCCCGCCACAAGCGGTCCGTGATGATGACCACGCGCGCCGCGCCCTCGCGGTCCTCGCCGGGGAGGAACCCGCGTCCCAGGGCCGGGTGCACGCCGAGCGCCTCGAGGAAGTTGTCGGTGGCGTTGATAGTGGAAGCGCGCACCGGCGCTTCGTCGGTCGCGAGATTCACGGCACCCTGCGAGTATCCCGCGAAGACGTCCACCGAGCGTACCTGTTGCCGGAGGTCCAGGTAGTTCGGGACCGAGTTGGGTCCACCCCCGCCCGTTGGCAGGTACGATCCCCGTACGAAGATCAGCCGGTCGGGCCGTGGGTAGGGCAGCGGTCTGAGCACGGTGCCCTGGAGGATGCTGAAGATCGCCGTGCTCGCCCCGATCCCCACGCCCAGCGTGAGGATGACGGCGAGGGCGAAACCGGGTCGGTTGCGCAACAGACGCAGTGCATAACGCATGTTCTGCCAGGCATTGGCCATGAAACCTCCACGTCGATGCGGGCGTGCGGGATCCGAGTCGCGAACGACGCCCGTCGTGTTTGGAAGGACCCGTGGGTATGACACAGCAGGGCCCGGGAGGGTTGGCGACCGATGGGACGGCGCCGAGGGAGGGCCGTTCGGATGGTGTCGGCGAGGAGGGCGGCTCCGGGCCCAGGGTGTCGCCGCGCTTCATCCACGCCCAATCCCTACTGCTCTTATTGTTTTTCCGTCCCCGCCCAATCCCCAGATTGGCCCAGGCAAGTGGAGGAGCACTTGGTGACACCAAGTGCATTCCTTGAAGCCGAGTCCGGAGGCCGCACCCGGACCGCCCAGGAATCACCAGCCGAGAAGAGGAGTGCAACCATGAGAGGCCTGCGCTCTGGGCGCCGAGGATCACCTCGGCAGTGTGGAGCTGGGAAAGCTGGCCGACCTCGTGATCCTGGACGGCGATCCTCTGGAGGATATTCGGAACACCACGCGGATCTGGCGCGTGATGAAGCGGGATGGATTCTGGATCCAGCGGAGATCGTTCGCCGGCTGTTTGCCCTGCGGCGATGAGCCAACACCGTCGTGGGAGTTCGGTCTCAGATCGGCTTGAACAGGTCTCCGAGCGAGAGCGCGAACGGCTCCGCGGCGCCGGTAGGTATCCAGCTCACGGATTCCCGCTCGACGGATGGCAGCCTGATCTCCGGCGTCCACACCTCAACGACCTGCTCGTCGGGATCCACGATCCAGTAGGTGGAAACGCCGACTTCTTGATACAGTCGCCGTTTCGTGAAACGGTCTGCCCGCGCGGTGGACGGGCTCAGCACCTCAATGGCCAGCAGCAGCGTCGTCATCCGCGCCCAGTCGAGCGTCCGCGCCTCGGCGAGCTCGACGACGAAGACATCGGGCTGCACGAGGGTATCGTCCGCCCACGAGATGTCAGCCGGAGACGCGAGCACGTGGCCGATGCCCGTTCGTGACGTGTACGCCCGCAGGTCCATCAGCAGGCGCACAACGATCTCCTGGTGCCACGCTCGCGGCGCCGGGGTCACGAGCAACTCCCCGTGCACCACCTCGTAGCGCTGTCCGTCGTCCGGGAGTGCGCGCACCTGGTCTGCGGTGTAGTAGCTGACGGCCATGCCCATAAGGTCGGCTCGGCATGAGGGAGATCGCAAGGCCACACACGCCACGATGCGGCGACTCGGCGTTTCGCGTGTCATCGATCCAACGCGACAAGGTACGTGCTATTGCAGTCTCGAAGGCAGCACATACAAGATCATCTAGAACGCGAACGCCGCCGCAATGAGGTAGATGATGCCTTCCAGCGCGGTGAGGCCCATCGCCGCCGCCCCCCGCATGCGGAGGCCGAGGTACGTCCGCCGCACCGGCCTCTCAGCCGACGTGCTCCGCGCGTGGGAGAAGCGTTACGGCATCCTGAAGCCCGCGCGGTCCGGCGGGGCCCGCCGTCTCTAGGCGGACGACGACATTGAGTACCTCCGACTGCTCCGCCGGGCGCTGGCCGGGGGCCAGACGCGTTACCTGGCCACGTTCCGGCGCGGCGCGTTCTTCGGCGAGATGGCGTTCCTCGATCTCGAACCACGCTCGGCGGATGCCGTCGCGGAGCGCGAGACCGATCTCTACGTGCTCTCGCGCGCCCGATTCGACGCGTTCGCCGACGCTCACCGCCACCTGGCCCTGAATCTGGTCGAGGGGGTGGCGCCGGCGCTGGTCCATCGGCTGGGGCACACCAATACCGAGGCGCGCGGGCTGGAGGAGTGAGGCGCGGGGCGTGGGGCATGCCGTGTTGACGGTGGTTCGGCTGGCGAATTGCCGGCCGGTCGTGCAGCTTCCGCGACGGAATCATTGCCGCACGCTGCTCCCAGCCGAGAGGTCGCCCCCGGCAGCGGTGGCAACCGCGATCTCACCGACGGTTGATACCAGTTGCCCGTGTCTCCCGTAGGGGTGACACGACGCCGCTTCACGAGACACGACGGAGGTTCTCCATGCGTGGCGAGAAGATCTACGAGTACGATCTCGATGTTACGGGAGTGACGGATTACGGCGTGACCCTGGACGCCGTTCTTTCGGGCAAGGAGAAGATCCCGCCGCAGGGGCTTCGGTTCGACATCGCCTTCGAGGGCCATGCGAAGGGCCGCCTGGCCGGGCGCGTGCGGGGCGTCGACTACGCGCGGATGCGCGCCGACGGCCGCGTCGATCTGGGTATTCGAGGAACGATCGAGACCGGCGATGGTTGCCGCATTGCCCTGTCCGCCGACGGCGTCGCGATGCCGCGCGCCGCCGAGCCGATTGCCGACCTGTGCGAGAACGTGTCTCTTGGCACGGCGGCCGACGACTACGCGTGGGTCAACGCGCGACAGATATGGGGCGTTGGGACCGTGAATTTCGCTACCGGTAAGGTCCACATCGACGCGTACATGCAATGATCTCCCCCGCGTGCGCTCGACCGAGTGGACGAATCGGGAGAGCTCCGGGAGCGACCTTGGGGGATCCGTGAAGCCGCTGGCGGTGCCCAATCTGTGCCCAAGTTGGGGCGGACTCGTGGCAGGGAAATCGTGTAAGTCGTTACGGAGGGCGGGGGATTCGAACCCCCAAGGGCTTGCGCCCGACGGTTTTCAAGACCGTTGCCTTACCAGTTAGGTCTAGCCCTCCCAGACAGGCCGAAAGCTAACCGCTCACGAACCGGGAGCCGAAGAAGCGCTCTCTGCCCGACTCGCGTATCGGCCAACCGACGGCTCGCTTGGACCGTTCCGCCCGGCAGACGCGGTTCTACCATGTTGATGTAGAATGACTTACATGTCACGGCGACCGCCGGAAACCACCGCGAGAACGGGCGAGGCGGTTCGGCCTGTTGTATGTTTGTCCAAGACGGATTCCAGCGAGCCCCCGTGCCAGAGTCGCCGCAACACAAACGTCATCCCATCCAAGTCGTCGCGCGCCGCACCGGCCTCTCAGCCGACGTGCTCCGCGCGTGGGAGAAACGTTACGGCATCCTGAAACCAGCGCGCTCCGGTGGGGGGCGCAGGCTCTATGCAGATGACGACATCGAGTACCTCCGCCTGCTCCGCCGGGCGACCTCGGCGGGAAGGAACGTCGGCCAGCTCGCGAGTCTCTCGCGTGCCGAGCTGGAAGCCCTCGTCCGCGAGGACGACGCGGCGGCCGCGGTCAGTCCCGCCGTCACGGGATCGCCGGCCGAGCTGGGTCCCGCGGTGGAGCGGGCGCTGGCCGCCGCCGATGCCCTGAATGCCGCGGAGCTGGAGAGCGTGCTCCGCCGCGCCATGATCGAAAACGAAGCCGAGCGCTTCCTCGACGAAGTCGTGGCGCCACTGCTCGTCGGGGTCGGATCCCGCTGGGAACACCAGCAGCTCTCCCCGGCCCACGAGCACCTTGCGTCGGCCGTCGTGCGGACCGTGCTCGCGGAGTTCATCGCGTCGTTCGGGAGTGAACCCAACGCCGCACGTTTCGTGAGCGCCACCCTTCCGGGTCAGCGACACGAGTTCGGCGCCATGCTCGCGACCGCCACCGCGGCCTCCCTCGGATGGCGCGTGATCTACCTTGGGGCGGACCTCCCGGCCGACGCGATCGCGTCGGCGGCCCGGCAGGCGGAGGCAACCGTTGTTGCGCTCTCGTTCGTCCATCCCGCGGCGGATGCCCGTGTGGCGGGCCAACTGAACGACCTCCGTGCGGCGTTGCCCGCGGACGTCGTCCTGCTGGCGGGAGGCCGGGGTGTCGACAGCTACGCAACCGCGCTCCGCGACGTGCGGGCGATCGTCGTGCCCGACTTGGCGCGGCTGCGCGCGACGCTCGTGTCGCTCGGTGGGGAGCGACCGGCACGGCGGTGACCCGCGGATTGGTACTCGGCGCGGCCTGCGCGCTCTCGCTCCAGGGAGTCGCACTCGGCCAGGTCCCGACACGCCCCGACACGACGATCCGGCTCCCACCCATCGCAGTCGCCGTCACGCGCAGCGCCGAGCTGGTGTTCCGGGCGCCGTATGCCGTGTCCGTCGTGCGCGGACCGCTCGCGGTCGCCGACCTCGGGCTGTCCCTCCCGGCCGCCCTTGCCGCCGTCCCCGGCGTCATCGCGCAGAGTCGTGGGACCGCGGCGCGCGACGAGGCGATTTCCATTCGCGGGTTCGGGGCGCGCGCCGCGTTCGGGGTGCGCGGGATCCGCATTCTCCTCGACGGCATTCCGCTCACGCTCCCCGACGGGCAGAGCCAGCTCACCAACGTCAACCTGCGCCGGATCGCCCGCGTGGAGGTATTGCGCGGCGCCGCGTCCGCGCTCCACGGGAACGCCACCGGCGGGGTCATCGATCTCGAATCGAGTCGCGTGGTCCCGGAGCGCATCAATGGGGAAGGGCGGATCGGCGCGGGTGCGTACGGCTTGGTGACCGCGGACGCCCAGGTTGCCGCTCCGCTAGGCAGTGCCGTGCTCGACCTCTCGGCCGAGCGTACATCGGCCACCGGGTACCGCGCGCAGAGTCGCTATGAGGTCTGGCACGCCAACGTCACGGCGCACGCATCCCTTGGCCGAGGGACGCTCACCTGGC
>CAYWNR010000093.1:0-1221 GCA_964459705.1 uncultured Gemmatimonadaceae bacterium
CCCATCACCCGCTCGAACGCCCGATTGACCTTGAGGAAATAGCCCGACGCGTCCGCGATGCAGAGCATGTCGATCGCGTAGTCGAAGAAGCGTTCGAGATCGAATTGGGCTGGGATGGGTGGCCGGGTCACGGGCGGTGCTCCGCGTGCGAGTCCTCGGTCATGGAATACCGCACGAATCGAGGTCACGGTCAAGGGCCGCTGGCGAGGGGGCGTCCCCCCGGTGATACTGCGGTGGGTGACGTGGCGGAGGGAAACGTATGAACGTGCTCGTGCTCAACTGTGGCTCGTCCACGGTGAAGTTCCAGATCATTGCCACCGATCAGGAACGGATCGACCGGGACGCGGACCAGCGTTTGGCGCGCGGTATCGTGGAGCGGCTGGGCGGCCAGGCCCTCATCACGCTCCAGGCCGGCGATGGCCCGCTCGAGCGGCATGCGGAGCCCTTACGCGACCACCGGGCCGCGATCGATCTGGTGCTCCGGTGGGTGGTGGGGACCGACTCGGAGGTCGACCGCATCATGGCGTTGGGCGACATCCACGCCGTCGGGCACCGCGTGGTCCATGGTGGGGAGCACTTTGGCGCGTCCGTGGGCATCGATCAGGCCGTGGTCGATGGCATTGCCGAGTGCATCGAGTTGGCCCCATTGCACAACCCCGGCAACCTGCGGGGCATTGCGGCGGCCGTCGCCCTCCTGGGAGAGGGTGTGCCGCAGGTCGCCGTGTTCGACACCGCGTTCCACGCGACGATGCCCGAGACGTCCTACCTCTACGGCGTCCCCTACCAGCTCTACCGCCGGCACCGGATTCGCCGCTACGGCTTCCATGGCACCTCGCACCGCTACATCGCCTACCGCTACCGACGGCTCCTCGACCTCCCCAAAGAGCGGGTGAACATCATCACGCTGCACCTCGGCAACGGCTGCTCGGCGTGCGCCATCAAGGCGGGCGCCTCCTTCAACACCTCGATGGGCTTCACCCCGCTCGAGGGGCTCATCATGGGGACGCGGTCCGGGGACATCGATCCGTCGCTCGTGGAATTCCTGGCCGCCAAGGACGGCATGACGCTCTCTGAGGTGGACGCGCTGCTCAACAAGCAGTCGGGGCTGCTGGGAATCTCCGGTCTGACGAGCGACATGCGGGACCTGCTGGACGAAGCGGCGGAGAACCACGACCGGCGGGCGGAGCTCGCGATTGCCCTCTTCAGCCAGCGGGTGAAGCG
>CAYWNR010000093.1:1321-9921 GCA_964459705.1 uncultured Gemmatimonadaceae bacterium
ACCACGACCGGCGGGCGGAGCTCGCGATTGCCCTCTTCAGCCAGCGGGTGAAGCGGTACCTCGGGGCGTATTACGCCGAGATGGGAGGCGCCGACGCGGTCGTGTTCAGTGGCGGGATCGGGGAGAACGCGGCGCCCGTGCGGACCCGAATCTGTGACGGCCTCGACGTGCTGGGCCTTCAGCTCGATGCGGACCGGAACGTCGCCACGGTCGGTGGGGCCGAGGGGGACATCTCCGCCGATGAGGCGCGGCTCCACGCCTACGTGATTCCGACCAACGAGGAGCTGCTGATCGCGCGGGACACTTTCCGGGTCGTTTCCAAGGCCCCCGCGCCAACGGGACGGGCGCCCCGCGTGAGTCGTGCGCTCCGCGATGCGCCTGGATACTGACCCGGGGGAGCTCTGCACAAGTGCGGTGACCTGGCATTCCGGGCCGCGCGCGTGGTCGGCGAGTTCACTCGCGGAAGCCGCGGCGGTGCCGACTCCCTACTCACGGACTGGT
Organism: uncultured Gemmatimonadaceae bacterium; assembly: GCA_964459705.1. GTDB lineage: Bacteria > Gemmatimonadota > Gemmatimonadetes > Gemmatimonadales > GWC2-71-9 > JAOTWJ01. The sequence goes on from CAYWNR010000093.1 coordinate 1,823, forward strand.
GGAGAGGTTCCCTTGCATTTCCCGACCGACGGCGGGTTTGGACCGGACCGCCCCAAGCCGGAGGCGAGGGGCGACGGATAGAAGCCCGGCCCGCCGGTCCGCGACGACGGCCCGGCGCGCTGGCGCCGGAGCCGTCGTTGCGCAATCGGAGCGGCGGGATTCGAACCCGCGACCCCCTGCTCCCAAAGCAGGTGCGCTACCGGGCTGCGCCACGCTCCGTCCGGACTGCAATTCTAACCGGTTCTCGGTGCGGGACCAGCCGAACGGCGAGAATCGACGGGGACGGCGAGCGGCTCAGGGACGGGCCAGTAGTGCCCGGAAGCGCGGGTGATCGCGTAACGTGTCCAAGTCCGGGTCCTTCTCGACCCAATCCCGGTTGGCGAAGCCGACCTTGAAGGCCTCCTCGAGGCACTCGATGGCCCTCTCGGTTTCACCTTCGAGCGCGTACAGACACGCGACATTGTAGCGCACGCCCGCGTCTTCCGGGTCCGCAGCGACGGCCCGCTCGGCCCATGTCAACCCTTCGGCCTTGCGGCCGAGGCGACAGGAGGACACGGCGCACATCGTGGCGGCGCGGGGGTCGTCCGGGTTCAGCTCGAGGTGACGGAGTGCCACGTCCAGCGCCCGCCGGTAGGCGGCTTCCGCTTCGCCCACCGCTCCCATGGCCTGATACGACTGCGCCGCGAAGAACCGTGCCTGGTAGTCCTCGCGCACCCGCGCCGCATCCTCGAAGCTCCGCGCGGCATCCGCGAACTTGCCCTGCTGGAAGAGCGCGCGACCGTAGTAGTACCGAGCCTCGGACTGCTGCGGATCGAGCCGGAACGCCGTCTCGAAGGCGGCACTGGCCTCGTTGAGCCGCTTGAGATGGAACAGCGCGAATCCGCGCGAGGCGTGCGCCTCGGGTAGCGAGGGTGAGCGCTCCAGGGCCCGGGCACTCGCGCGATCCGCCTGCTCGAGGTCGGAGGCCTGGCCGGGATAGAACATGTAGAGGAGCGAGCACGAATCCGCGATGCCCGTCCAGGCCAGCGCGTAGCCAGGATCGATCTCGGTGGCCCGCTCGAACATCTGGCGGGCGTACTGGAGACTCTTCCGGCGGGTCTGCCGGAAGTACTGCCTCCCCCGGAGGTAGAAATCATAGGCGTTGATGTGGGCTGGCGCCTCGTGGACCAACGTGCGGTCGCCGCGATCCGCCAGGAGGACCTCGAGCGCCCCCACGATGCTCCGCGTGATGTCGTCCTCGATGGCGAACACGTCTTCCAGCTCGCGATCGTAGCGTTCGGACCAGAGGTGATACCCGTCGGCCACGTTGATCAGCTGGGCGGCGACCCGCAGCTGCTTGCCGGACCGGCGGACACTTCCTTCCAGGACGACGCCCACACCGAGCTTGCGGCCGATGTCGCGCATGTCGCCTTGTTGTCCCTTGAACGCGAACGCGCTCGTCCGCGCCGCCACGCGCAGCTCGGGGACACGGGCAAGGGCTGTGGTGATCTCCTCGGCGATCCCTTCCGCGAAGTAGTCGGTCTCCGGGTCGCCGGTCATGTTGGCGAACGGCAGGATCGCAATCGACCGACCCGCGGTGCCGGCGGTGGTGTCTTCCTGCAGCGCCTCCGCGAACTCGCCGACGGTGGCAAAGCGATCCGCGGGCAGGCTCCGGACGGCCTGCGTGAGGGCGCCCTCGACGTGGAGCGGGACTTCGTCGCGAACGAGGCGGAGGCTGGGGACGGTGCCGGCCGCCTTCCGCGCCAGAACCGCCAGGGCGCTGGGCCCCGTGAACGGCGGCTCCCCGGCCAATGCCTCATACAGCACGCAGGCGAGCGCATAGAGATCCGTCCGGCCATCGGTGTGCTCCGCTGCGGCTTGTTCGGGACTCATGTATGCCGGCGTCCCGACGGCCAGCCCCGAATCCGTGAATCGGTCGGAACCCATGGCCTCGATGGCGCATGCCATGCCGAAGTCGGCCACCACGGCGTGGCCTGCCTCGAGCAGGATGTTCTCGGGCTTGATGTCGCGGTGCATGATGTTGCGGCTGTGGGCGTACCCCAGCGCATCCGCCACTTCGCACGCGATGCGGACGGCATCCTCGACCGACAGCGGACCCTCCCGCTCCAGGCGCGCGCGAAGCGATCCTTCCTCCACGAACGGCATGACGTAGTAGAGCACGCCGCCAACGTCGCCGGAATCGTGGACGGTGAGGATGTTGGGATGCGCGAGGCTCGCCGCGATGTGGATCTCGCGGAGGAACCGATCGGCGCCGATGCTGGCCGCGATCTCGCGGTGGAGCACCTTGAGCGCCACCGACCGGTCGTGCCGGAGGTCGCGCGCGAGGAACACTGACGCCATGCCGCCCCGCCGCAGCAACCGCCCGACCTCGAAGCGGTCGGAGAGCGCCTTGCTCAGCCGTTCACCGGTGCTCGTCATGGGGAGCTTGAACGACCACCAAGGTGCGCAGAAGAGCGACGTTCAGAATTCTGAGGTGCGTGTTCATCCTGCAATCTGCTTCTGCCTTCCATGTGAGTCATTCCCTGGTCGTCATTCAATGTTCGCTACTGACACAGACTCCGGCCGTACACACGCTGGTTGAACTGAATCTCGAGGGTCCCCTCGAAGAAGACCCCGCCCTCGGCCCCGGTGATGGTGCCCATGGCAGTGCCTTCCTCCACCAGTCCCTCGACCTGGAGCTGCGTACCGTTCCCGCTGAAGCTGCCGGTCAATTGCCCTTCGGCGGTCTGCCGCAGCGCGAGCGTCGTGGCTTCCCCCTGACGGTTCGATATCACATACGTGCCAGTGAAGGACTGGGCCAGCGCGGCCGGCGGCAGGACGAATGCCAGCAAGGCGGCGACGGCGTTGGCGCGCGGCGTCAGGATGCTAGTTCCCGTCGTCATTCCTCTGGAAATGTCGAATGACTGACGCGGAACGGAGAACATCCAATCAACGACCAACAAGGAACGCCGAAGGGTGCGAATCAGCACTATCGGTTCCGTATTGGTCATTCAGCGTTGCCCGTTCCCTCCTGGTCACTCGACGTTCTTGTTCCTTGTTGGATATTGGGCGTTCTCCGGGCAAACCTCGGATGCCGCCTCGACCCGCGCAAGCCAAAGCACGGGGGTCGGGATTTGCAGGCGCTCCGGGTGAGGGATAGCTTAGGTTTCCTCCCAGGGACGGATCGCCGCATGGTCGTCCGAGGTAACGCCGATGGGTGAGATCCGGCGCGCGAGCGCGTGGGAAATCCGGCTGTCGCATTCGTTTGGTGTGCTGCGGTTGCAGAGCCTCCGCGAGCGCATCATCGCGTTTGCCATGCTCGCCGCCCTCGTGCCGTCGCTCATCACGGCGTACCTCGCCTACGGTCAGAGTCGGCGGTCGTTGGACGCGCGCCTCGGGGATGAGCTACGGACCGCGAGTACCCAAGCGCAGCGCGAGATCATGCTGTGGCACCAGCAGCGGATCTTTGATCTCCGCGTCTTTGCCAGCTCCTACGAGATATCGGAGAACCTCCACCGCTCGGATGCGCGGGAACGAATCAGGGCGTATTTGGAGTCCGTCATGGGCCGGGTGGAGCAGAACTCGGAGATGCTCGTCACGGATCTCGAGGGGAACGTGTTGGCGTCTACCGCGGACTCCGCCGGCCCGATCGATCTCCCCACGGGCTGGCTTGCCGACATTCGGGGGGGCCGCGAAGTCGTCGGCACACCGGAGCAGACTCGGGGTGGGACCACGATGCTCCTTGCTGTCCCGGTGAACCCGGCGGGCGGGACCTCACCATTGGGGGCGTTGGTGGCGCGGGTACGGTTCGGCGCTCTGGCGGCGACGCTCGCGTCGACGGCGCCGGCGGCCGGCATGGTCTCGGTCCTCCGGCCCGATGGCACGCTCATCCTGCGGGTACGACCCGACGGATCGGGGACGCCCGACGGTGGCGACCTAGATCCGGAGCAGGTGGCGACGCTGCATCGCGACACGACCATCACCAGCTTCCGGAATTCGCAGGGCGCGCGCGCGCTGGGCGCGGCCAGGACGGTGGAGCGGCTGCAGTGGATGGTGGTCGCCGAAGTGTCGCAGGAGCGGGCCTTCGCGCAAGTCCGCCGGTTGCGGAACACGACCCTCCTCATCGTGGTGGCCATCCTGCTCGGTGTGGGGTGGATCGGCTACCGACTGGCCCTGCTCATCGTCCGCCCTCTCGACCGGCTCGCCGTAGGCGCCGAACAGGTGGCAGGCGGCGATCTCACGGTGGACCTGCCGGTCATCGGCGCGGGGGAGGTCGCGTACCTCACCACGGTGTTCAACGACATGGTCAAGCGACTCCGCGAAGGCCGCGAGCAGTTGAACGCCGCGAACGACACCCTGCGACACACCAACCAGGAGCTGGAACGGCTCTCGGTCACCGACCAGCTCACGGGTCTCTACAACCGCCGTCGCCTGTCCGAAGTGCTCGCGAGCGAAGTATTGCGCTCTCGGCGCCACGAGCATGCGTTCTCGCTGCTGGTCATGGACGTGGACCATTTCAAGAAGTTCAACGACGCCCACGGCCACCTCGCGGGTGACCGTGTGCTCGCGGCCGTCGCCGACGTGCTGCGCGAGACGACGCGAGAGATCGACACGCCCGCGCGGTACGGTGGTGAGGAGTTCGTGGTGGTGCTCCCGGAGACCGACATGGAGGCGGCGGTCGACGTGGCGGAGCGCATCCGCCTGCTGCTGGCGTCGCGCATCTTCGAGGGAGGGCGCGTGACCATCAGCATTGGCGTGGCGGAATTCCCGGCGCACGGTGCCGATCCCGAGGCGTTGATCGCCGCGGCGGACGCCGCCCTCTATCGGGCCAAAGACGAGGGCCGGAACCGCGTGATACGAGCCGGGACAGCCGCCTGAGGGCTACCGCCGATCCAGGAGCGACCGGGCGATCCAGCCGGATCGCCCGGAGTCATCCGTAACCCGCACCCACCCCTCGACGTACGAGAAACCGAGCAGCGGGCTCTCGGGATCCAGCGTGAACAGGATGCGGAAGGTCGTGCCCGGCCCCTCCCGGATATTGGCTCGGGTCGTCGTTTGCATGCGGAGCGGAGCGTCGAAAGCGGTCTCTCCCTGTCGCAGCTCGGTTGCTTCCACCCGGCGGATGCGATCGGTGGCCTGCGCCGTGGCGCTCCGCGCCTCGGACGCCAGATAGAGCGCTCCGCCGAAGTTCCCCTGATCGAACTCCGTATTGCTCTCCTGAAGGAGCCGCTCAGCCTGCGGCACCTCCGCGGGCAGGTTGCGACCCGCCACGGACCGGAGCGTGCGGACGGCAAGCTCGGCTTCGGCAATGGCGGACGCCGCCTCCGCCTTGGAGGCGACCGTCTGGCTCTTCGCCATGGTCCGGACCACCTCGCGTTGCGCGTTCTCGAGTTGCTCCTCCAGGATCTGAATGCGCGCCTCGCGGGCGAGCACGTCAGCCTCCATCTGGGACAGCCGCTGCCGGGTCTCCGGATCCACGACCGTGTCCACGCGGGCGGCCTGCGGCACCAGCACCGTGTCGTGAATGACGGTCGGCGACGGCGACGGTGACGGCGACGCCGCGGTCGGCGCGCAGGCCGCCGCCCAGAACAGGATCGACAACGGGAAGCCTCGGGCAACACGCATGGCAGACTCCAGACCTCGTCGGGAGAAGCAGGGGCTCAAGATATGGTAGTCCGGCGCGAACGGCCGTGCCAGCCGTCACACGGGCTCTGCTCTCAGGACTTCCGTTCGGCGAGCCACGTGGCAAAGGCCCGGAACGCCCGCCCGCGATGGCTCACCGCCGCCTTCTCCTCCGGCGTCGCCACCCCGAAGCCCTTCCCGAGCTCGTCAGCGAAGAACAGGGGGTCGTAGCCGAACCCCGCCGAGCCTTCCGCGGCCTCGAGGATGCGCCCCACGCAGGTCCCTTCGAACGTCTGGGGAATGGTGTCGGGCGTCTCCAGGAAGCAGGCGACGCAGCGGTACCGGGCGCGTCGCCGGTCGGCTGGCGCGCCCGCCAGGCGGCGCAGCAACTCGGCATTGTTGGCGGCGTCCTGCTCGGCCATCGACGGGAGCGCCGGAAACGCAAACCGGCGCGAATGGACGCCCGGGGCACCGCCGATGGAAAAGACCTCCAGTCCCGAGTCCTCGGCGATGGTGGGGAGCCGAGCAAGGCGAGCGAAGTACTCGGCCTTGCGCCGCGCATTGCCCTCGAAGCTCTCGGCGTCTTCAATCGAGGCTTCCTCCGGGCGCTCCCACAACCCCCGATCGTCCGGGAACTCGATCTGGTACGGGATGCCTGCGAGCAACGCCCGGATCTCACGCTGCTTGCCGGGATTCCGGGTGGCCACCAGGAGTTTCGGTTTCACCGAAGGGCCTCGTGCTGGGCGGCGAACAGCCGCGCGATTCCGGCATCCGCCAATTCCAGGAGGGCGTCGAGCTGGCGGCGATCGAAATGGCCGGCCTCACCGGTCGCCTGCACTTCCACGTACTGGTCCGGCTCCAGCACCACGACGTTGGCATCCACCTCGGCATCCCGGTCTTCGGCGTAGCACAAGTCGAGGACCGGATGTCCCGCGACGATGCCGACTGAGACGGCCGCCACCAGGCGCGCAAACGGGTTCGGCACGCCGTGGCGTTCAGCGAGCCAGCCACACGCGTCGTGTAGCGCCACCGCGGCGCCGGTGATCGCGGCCGTCCGGGTGCCCCCGTCCGCCTGCAGGACGTCGCAGTCGATCTGGATGGTCCGCTCTCCGAAGTCGAACGACCGGAGCGCCCCGCGCAGGCTCCGCCCTACGAGCCGCTGGATCTCCTGGGTGCGTCCACCCGGACCGGTGCGCTCCCGCGCGGTCCGCTCGCTGGTCGCGCGCGGCAGCATCGCGTACTCGGCGGTGAGCCACCCAATACCCCGCCCGCGGCGCCACGCCGGCACGGATTCGATCACGCTCGCGGTGCAGAGGACGAGCGTCGCGCCGAACCGGACGAGGCACGAGCCTTCGGCATAGGGGTTGGCGTGGCGCTCGAGCGTCACGGGCCGGAGGGCGTCTGCGGCGCGTCCGTCAGGCCGAGGCACGGATGCGCTCCACGAGGTGGCTGGTGGACCGGCCCGGCAGCAGCGGGAGCACCGCGACCGCCCCGCCCCGGGCAACGACGTGTTCGCCGCCCGGAAGGTGACTCGCGGCATAGTCGTCGCCCTTCACGAGCACGTCCGGCTCCAGCTCGGCGATCAGGTCGGCCGGGGTGTCCTCGGCGAACAGGACCACGCAGTCGACGGCCCCGAACCCCGCCAGTACCCGCGCCCGGTCTTCCGCGGGGACAAAGGGACGTCCGGTTCCCTTCCCAAGACGGGCGGCCGAGGCGTCGTCGTTCACGCCAACGATGAGCGCATCCCCGAGGCCGCGGGCCGCCTCCAACAAGGCCACGTGTCCCGCATGCACCAGATCGAAGACGCCATTCGTGAAGACCACGCGTCCCGCCAGCCCTCGGCGCCAGCGGCGGGCGTCCGCGAAATCCAAGATCTTGGTAGCAGTATTACACGGCAATGGGATGACCCTTTCGGAACGTCGCGGAAGGTGACCGGCATTGGGCGGCAGCGTCAAGCCCGAACACATTGAGTGACGGGCGTCCCCCGGTTACGATTCGGCACACTTTTCGGACTTCTTCCGGAGCTTCGGCGTGTCGTCGCTTACGACCGTGTCTCGCTTAGTTGGTCTTCCGTTTCTCGCGCTCACCCTCTTCGCGTCGCCCGCGTTCGCCCAACAGGAAGCGGACGTCGGTGAGCTGGCTCGCAACCTGCCGCTCGTCGCGGTGGTGCCGTTCGCGTTGTTGCTTCTCGCGATCGCGGTGATGCCGTTGGTCGCCGAGCATTGGTGGGAGCACAATCGCAACAAGGGCATCGTCGTCGTCATCATTGCGCTGCCGGTTGCGCTGTACCTCACGCTTGGATGGGGAGGGGCCGGGCGCCTCGTGCTGGAAGAGAAGATGATGGAGTACGTGGCCTTCATCGTCCTCCTCGCGGCGCTGTTCGTCATCAGTGGCGGCATCTACATCCAGGGATCCCTGTCCGGGACGCCGCTGGTCAACACGGGCGTCCTTGCGCTCGGCGCGCTCCTCGCCAACCTCATCGGGACCACGGGAGCGTC
>CAYWNR010000094.1:0-9896 GCA_964459705.1 uncultured Gemmatimonadaceae bacterium
CGGTTCCGGCTCGAGGACACGCGCGAGCGGATCTACCGTCGCCTGTGACCGCGACTGCCGGAGGCCGCTCGATCGGATTGGGGCAGTGGGCCGTGGCGTCGGGTGACGGCACACTCGCGTGTCTCGGGCTCGGCAGTTGCGTGGCGGTCATGCTGCACGACGCGGCGGCGCGCGTCGGTGGCATGGTGCACGTGGTGCTCCCGTCGGCGTCGTTGTCGCGCGATCGTGACAACCCGGCGCGGTTCGCCGAGACCGCGGTCCCAATGCTCCTCGAGCAGATGCTGCGCGCCGGCGCCGTTCGCGGCCGGATCACGGCGCGGATTGTCGGGGGCGCGAGCTTGTTCGCGCTATTGACCCCGCCGGGCACGGTGCACATCGGGCAACGCAACGTGAGTGCCTGCCGGGCGGCCCTGGCCGCCCATGGCATCGAGCTCACCGCGGAGGCGGTGGGCGGGGAGACCGGTCGGAGCGTATGGTTCGCCGTCGACACCGGTCTCGTCACGGTCCGATCGGTAGGGCATGATGCCGAGACCATCTAGCCGCGTGGCGCGCGTGCTGGTCGTGGACGACAGCGCCCTCTTGCGACGGGTGCTGAGCGACCTGATCAACGCCTCGGGACGGTACCGCGTCGTGGCCACGGCCCGGAACGGCATGGATGCGCTCGAGAAGGCCCATCGGTTCGGGCCGGACGTGGTCACGATGGACCTCGAGATGCCGGAACTGGATGGACTCGGAGCCATCGGGTATCTGATGAGCGAGGCGCCGTGCCGGATCGTGGTGGTAAGCGCCTACGCCGGGCCCGGGACCGCTCACGCGATCCGGGCGTTGGAGTTGGGGGCGGTGGAGATCGTCGCGAAGCCGAGCGAGACGAGCCGCTCGGCGCTCGAGGACATGGGGCCCTCCCTGCTCGCGGCGCTTGACGCGGCCTTGGAAGCCGACCTCTCGCGCGTCCCGGTCCTCGCCCGGATGCCGGTGCCGCCGCCACCACGGGGCGGCGTGGCCGTGCTCGCCGCGCGCGCCCGTACCGCCGTGGCGATTGCCGCGAGCACCGGCGGGCCGAGGGCGCTCGCCGACGTCGTGCCGCAACTCCGCGCGGGGCACGGGGCGGGGGTCGTCATCGTCCAACACATGCCCCCACGCTTCACGCGCAGCCTCGCCGAGCGCCTGGACCAGCACAGCACGCTCCGTGTGGTCGAGGCGGACGATGGAACGCCGATGCTCCACGACACCGTGTATGTGGCGCCAGGCGATTATCATATGCGCGTGGTGGTTGACGAAGCTGGGCCGCGGCTGCGACTCGATCAGGAGCCGCCCGTGTGGGGCGTCCGTCCCGCCGCCGACCCGCTGTTCCGGTCGGTCGCGGTGGCGTTCGGGGCACGGGCCGTCGGGGTGGTACTGACCGGCATGGGCCGCGACGGCGCCGACGGGCTGCGAGCCATTCGGGACGCGGGCGGTGCCGGCATCGCCCAGGATCGCGCATCCTCGGTGATCTTCGGCATGCCGCAGGCGGCGGTGGAGGCCGGTGGGGCCGAGGTCGTGGCGCCGCTCGGCGAGATTGCGGGCGCGATCATGCGAGAGCTCGAACGTCGGGGGAGCCCGTGACGGGCTGTGTGCTCGTGCGTAGTGGTGCTCGCACGCTGGCCCTCCCGGTCGGTGCCGTGGAGGAGGTGCTCCCGCTCGGGCCGGCGCTTGCCGCGCCGGGCGTCGCGGCGGCGGTCCGGGGGGTCGTGCCGGTGCACGGTCGCCTCCTGCCCGTCGTGCACCTGGGCACCCTGCTCGGAGGCGGAGTACCGCCGGACGAGGCGGGGTCCACCGGCGTCGTGGTCGCGACCGGGGGGCGCCGTTTCGTGCTCGAGGTCGATGCGGCGGATGAGTTGGTAACGTTGCCCGGCGAGACGCTCCCGCGTGGCTGGCAGGGTCTGTGGGCGACGACGGCGGTGCGCCGCGCCGGCGCCTTGCTTCCGGTGGTCGACGTCGAGTGGCTGGCCGACCGGCTTGCGCGATCGAGAGAGGCCGTCACCCCATGAGCAGCGGCGACGAGGTCCAGTTCGTGATGTTCCGGGTGGGTTCGCAAGCGTTCGCCCTCAACATCTTCCACGTCGAGCGCATCCTGCGGTACCAGGAGCCAACGCCGGTGCCCGGTGCGCCAGCGTTTCTCGAAGGCGTGTTCCCGCACGGAGATCGAGCGGTGCCGTTGGTGGACTTGCGGAAGCGCTTCAAGGAGCCAGCCCGCGTCCGTGACGAGACCCGCGTGATCGTGATACAACTCGACGATGGGCCGGTTGGCATGGTGGTCGACGCGGTCCTGGCCGTGCGGAAGGTGGCCGCCAGCCTCGTTGCCCCGCCATCGTCGTTGTTGCGGGGGCTCGCCGCGGAATGCGTGCAGGCGACGATCGCCGCGGACAACCGTACCATCGTGGTCCTGGCGGCCGCGCGCCTGTTGTCGTCCACGGAGCAAATCTCGCTGCGCGACGTGCTTGCGGAGGTTGTGTAATGAGCGATTCCCCGGTCACCGCTCTGCGCGAGCAGTACGGTACCATTCAGCGGCGGCTCGATGCGGCGACCACCGCGGACGAGCGAGAGGCGGTGAAGCGCGAGATCATCGCGCTGTTCAAGACCGTCGACCAGGCGATTGGGGAGCTGACGACCTTGAAGGAAGGGATCCGCGTCCTGGTCGACAAATACAAGCAACTCCAGGCGGGCCAGAGTCATGACACCGCCCCCCAGTTCACCGGCCAGATCCCGGCCGTGCACGCGAGCCATATCGACGCCTCCACGCTGATCGAGAAAGGCTGGCACCTCATCTCCCTCGGAGACTATGATGGGGCCATCGCGTCGTTGCAGAAGGCGCTGCAGTACTCTCCGGGCGACACGCAGGCGGAATCGCTCCTGGGGTGGGCGCAGATGCGGGCGGAGCTGTACGACGAGGCGCTCCAGACGTTCCAGCGGGTCTTGACGAAGGAGCCTGCGAACGCCCTCGCGCGCATCAACGTCGGCTATATCTGTCTGAAGAAGCGCATCTTCGGCGAAGCGATCGAGCATCTGTCCAAGGCGATTCGCCTGGACAACGATCGCAAGGCGACCTTGTATGCGCACTTCTATCTCGGCCTGGTGTACCTCGAACGTGAGATGTACGAAGACGCCCAGACCTTCTTCCGCAAGACCCTCGGGCTCGGTCCCAATCTGATCGAGGCCTACTTCGAGTTGGGACGATCCTTGTGGTATGCGGGCGACCAGGAGGGGGCGAAGCAGACGTGGGACGACGGATTCAAGGCGAACCGCTTCAACCCGTGGGGCACACGGTGCCAGGAAGCGCTCGAGCTCGTTGCCCAAGGCCAGGAGCCGCCGCGCTCCTAGCGGTCGCGCTGGCCTCTTCAGTCGCCGGCGCGCAGGGGCCCGCCACGGTGCAAGTGGGCGAGGTACGCGCCGTCTACTGGCCGGGTGACGAGCTCCTCGCGACCAGTCTCGCGGAATACGCTGACGACGCCCGCACCTGGCCGGGTCTGGGGACCGTGCCGTCGTTTCCCATGACCATCATGGTGACCCGCTCCACCGCGCGGTTCGACTCGCTGACTCGGGGTCGGCTCCCGTCGTGGACCGGTGCGGCGGCGTTCCCGCGCACGAGCACCATTGTGCTGCGGGTGACCGGCGACCCGTTTGCGACCCTGCAGCACGAGCTGGCGCATCTGGTGTTGAGTCGGGTGGCCCCGCGGGCCCCGCTGTGGTTTGCGGAGGGATATGCTGTCCGGGCGGCCCGTAGTTGGGACGCGCTCGACGGGTTGTCCCTGAACTGGCGGCTCCTGCGGGGACGGCCCCCTGGATTCCACGAGTTAGATCGCGAGTTGCGGGAAGGGGAGAGCAACGCGCGTGCGGCGTACGGGCTCGCGGCGGCCGCGGTGCTGTATCTGGAGCGGCTCGGCGGCGACCAGGGTCTCACGCCGCTCCTCACGCGCCTGGCGGACGACCGCGATTTCGAGCACGCGGTGCGCAGCGTCTATCTCGTCTCGGTCGACGAGCTCGAGCGGGATTGGCACCGAGATCTGCGGCGCCGCTATGGCTGGTTGCTCCTGGGAACGTCGCTCACACTGCTCTGGGGGAGCGCCGGTTTAGTGGTGGGATTCGTGTGGTGGCGGCGACGCCGGACGGATCGCGTGCGCCGGGCCGCCCTTGACGACGGGTGGGTCATAAGTCCGGAAACGGATGCTAACGCTTGACCACATGGGAACTTCCGGTTACGAATTGTGTCTATGTCGAACAGGGCCCCGTCATCCGCCAGCCTCCGTTTCGGGCTCCGCAACGTTGCGCTGCTCGCCGCGGCCGTGGTGGCGTTGGTAGCCGGCTACGGGCTGCTGGCGGCGGGGTCGACGGGGCTGGCGCCGTTGTTGCTCGTGTTGGGGTATTGCGTCCTGTTCCCCCTGGGCCTCGCGCTGTAAGGGAGCGTCGGGGCGAATAGCTCAGCGGTTCAGAGCGCCTGCCTTACACGCAGGAAGTCGGGGGTTCGAATCCCTCTTCGCCCATTCGGTCGTGCTGGGCCGCATCGGCTGGCTTCGGAGGACCTGAGCGTGGCAGCTTACTCGTCTGTGATTCGTCGGTCGACCGTGGTAGGACTCGTGCTGATTGGCGCCGCGTCGCCGCAGCACGCGGCCGCGCAACTGTCGCGCCGTGCCGCGAATGAACGCATCCTGGTCCTGGCGCCGCTCACCGGGCCGGGCGTGGATTCGACGATGGGGCCGGTGGTTGGGGAGGCCCTCCGGGATCGCATGATGGGTCGGTACCGGTCCCGCATCACCGTCATTCCGGGCACCACCATTTGCGAAGCGCTCGAGGCATCGGGCTTTTCGTGCACGACGCCGTTGCCGCAAGAGAACGCTCCGGCGCTCGCCCGGTTCCTCCAAGCGACCGGATTCATCGTGGGATGGCTCAATCGGGACGGCGACAGTCTGAAACTCACGCTTCGCATGGTCGACAATGCGGGCTCCGGGCTTTCCGGGTGGCAGTCCTTCACCGCGCCCGCTACCACCTCCGCGGAGGACCTGGGGAAGCTGGCGGCCGACGGACTCGAAGACCAGCTCAAAGCCGCCGAGTACGCACGGGAGTGCTCGGATCGTCGGAACCGCGGGGACACCAAGGGGGCGGCCGACCGGGCGAGCAAAGCGTTCGCGCTCTTTCCGAACCACCCGGCCGCCGCGATGTGTATGGCCTACGTGGCCGAAGTCGACAAGCAGCCCCTGGACAGCATCATCGTCGCCCTGCAACACGCCGCCCAAGGTGATTCCCTCAACGGGAGCATCTGGAGGGATTTGGGACGACGCCTGCGGGAGCAGGGCGACACGTTGGGCAGTTTTGAGGCGTTCCGGAACCAACTCCGAGCCGAGCCGACCGACGGGAACCTGCGACAAGGCGTCGCGGCCGGGCTGATGGCGCTGAAGCGCTACCAGGAGGCGGTTGACGTGCTGGACGAAGGTCTGGCGATGAATGCCGGAGACATGCCCCTCCTCCAACTGAAGGAGCGGGCCTGTCTCGAGGGCGGGCTCTGGACGTGCGGACTCCAGGCGTTGGAACAGGAGTACGACCTCGATACCGCGCTGGCCTCGGATACGAGCTTCTTCCAGAAGGCATTTGGCACGGCCCAGGTGATGTCCGACACCGCGGCCATGCTCAAGTGGTCGAAGCTCGGTGTCGAGAAATTTCCCGATTTCCTGGCGGCCTGGCGCGCCCGCGCGGCCGCCCTCAAGCTGACGCCCGACCAGCGCGAGGAGACCATCGCGGCGTACGAGCGCATCGTCCAACTGGACTCCACGCAGATCGCCGCTGCATTGGCCGTCGCGCAGTACCTGTTCGATAGCACGCTCGTCATCGATACGACCATGCCGCTGGACACCGCCCGTTTGCTCGAGGGCGAGCGGCTGATCGATTTGGTCGCAGAGCAATCGCCAAACGACACGTCGACGCTTAAGGCCCTGGCCGGCTTGCTCTATGGCCCCGCCGCGAGAATTGCCCAGAAACGGATGATCCCCCAACTGCCCCTGGCGGCGCGGTTCCTCGAGAAGGCGCTTCGGTACGACCTCAGCGGCTCCCTGACGACGACGCTGAATTTCTTCCTGGGTCTGTCTTACGCGTTCCAACTCTTCGATGGATTGGATACGCTGGACAAGACGAAGTCATGCGAGCTCGTCGACCAGAAGATCGACCTCGCGGACCGGGCCAACACGGCGCTCGGGATCGGACGGTCGGTGAGCGCGGCTTATGCCGACCAACTCCTGCCGTACGTCAAGCGTTACGTGCAGGACCTACCCAAGTACAAGACCGCGTGGAAGTGTCCGTAGCGCGCGGAGCTTGAATCGGGAGCCGGCGGCACCTACATTGCGGCCCTCTTCCGGGTTTGGGGGCTGTAGCTCAGCTGGTTAGAGTGCCGGTCTGTCACACCGGAGGTCGCGGGTTCAAATCCCGTCAGCCCCGTCATCATGCAGCACGTGGCTCTCATGCGACGGCCCCGCGCGGTGTCCCCGCGGGGCCGTCGTCGTTCCCCCTGATGGCCGGCGACTTTCACGTCCCGGTCCTAGCGGATGCCGTGCTCGGGCTGTCCGCTGGGCACCGGCGCGTGGTGGATGCGACCGTCGGTGGCGGCGGCCACAGCGCGGCCTTCCTCGCGGCCGGGGCCTCCGTTCTGGCGATCGATCAGGATCCCGACGCCCTCGCGGTCGCGCGCAGCCGGCTTGGCGAGCACTACATTCAGTACGTGCACGGTAACTTTGGGGCGCCGGCCGTGCTGGCGATCATCGCGGCGTTCGCGCCCGACTTCATCTTGCTCGATCTTGGTGTTTCCTCACATCAGCTCGATGCGGACGAGCGGGGATTCTCGTATCGGGTAGGCGTGCCACTGGACATGCGGATGAGCCGGATGGGACCGACGGCGGCGGATGTGCTGAACGCGTGGTCGGAGCACGCGTTGCGCGAGTTGTTCCGCGCCGCGGCCGACGAGCGCCGCGCCGCGCGGTTGGCGCGCGCGATTGTGGAGCGCCGGGCGCGTGGCGCGTTCGCCACCAGTGACGACTTCGTGGGGGCCATTCGACGCGCCCTCGGTCCGCGGTCGGGCCCGGCGGACTTCTCCCGCCTGTTCCAGGCGGTCCGCATCGCGGTGAACGACGAGCTGGCGATGCTCGAACGGACCCTGCCCGCGCTCCGCGGCGCGCTGGTCCCGGGCGGCGTGCTCGCGGTGATCAGCTATCACTCGGGGGAAGACCGTCTGGTCAAGACCGCGTTTCGCGCGTGGGCCGCGGAATGCCGGTGCCCGCCCGGACAGCCGGTGTGCACGTGTGAGGGGAAGCCGCTCGGGCATGTGCTCACCCGGCGCCCGGTGCGACCGAGCGCGGACGAGTGCGCCACGAACGTCCGCGCCCGAAGCGCGCGGCTGCGAGCGTTCGAGGCGCGCGGTGCCGGCGCCTAGGGGACGCTTCTGGCTCGTGCTCTGGCTGCTATTCGCGCTAGGCGTGCTCGCGTGGGTGAATGCGCGCCAGACGTCGAGCGTGGTGCTCGCCGGCCGGTTGCGGACGGCCCGCGCGGAGCACGCCGCCGCGGAAGCGGAATGGACGCGGCTCCAGCGGCGCCTCCGCGAGGCCGGGAGCCGTGGCGTCCTGATTCCGAAGGTTGAGCGCATGGGGCTACGCAGCGCGGCGGACACCGAGATCGTGACCCTGCGGGTCACCCCCGAGGCGCGCTAGATGGCCCGCGCGGAGAAGCGCCTCTGGGTCGTGGGCGCCGGGCTCGCGCTCGCCTTCACGGCGCTCGTGGCGCGGACGGCGCAGGTCCAGTTGGTCGAGGGGCACGTGTACGCGGAACGCGCCATCGCGCAACGGACCGATTCCGTCGACCTCCCAGCGCCGCGCGGCGGGCTGTACGACCGCACCGGTGTGCCGCTGGCCGCCACGCAGGAAATCCTCCACGTCGGCATCGATCCCGACGAGCTCAAGGCCGGCCGAGGCGATCCCCGGTTCGTCGCCCGACAACTGGGGCTGTCCGAGGCCGAGGTCCGGCGCAAGCTCCGCCGGCGCTATGCGCATTTCGAGGGTCCGTTCTCGGCGGCCCAGGTGCTGTCCCTGCGCGGCTATCCTGGCATCTACCTGACGTCCGAGCTGGTGCGGAGCTACCCCGATCCCGACTTCGCCCGTGCGGTCATTGGGCGTCCGGAAGAACGCGGTCGCCCGGGCGGTGGTCTCGAGCTGGAGCTGGATTCGGTCCTGCGAGGTCAGGGGGGGCAGGCGGTCCTCCTCCGCGACGGTCGTGGGCGGGTGTTCGAGTCACCGGCGCGCTTGCGCGCGTTTCCAGTCGCGGGGGAGGACGTGTTCCTCACACTCGACGCGACGATGCAGGAGATCGCCGAAGCGTCGGTGGCGGAGGCGATCGAACGGCTCGACGCGGAGGGCGGCGACGTGGTGATGCTCGATCCCCGCACCGGCGAGATTCTGGCGCTCGCGTCCCGCCGGGCCCAGGGGGCGAGCACCGCGGGGGCGTTGACCGACGTGTTCGAGCCGGGTTCGACGGCCAAGGTGTTCGCCGCCGCGGCGCTCTTGCAGCACGACCTCGTGGCGCCCACCGACAGCGTCTTCGGCGAGCACGGGACGTGGGTCCTCCCCCACCGGACCATCCACGACGACCATCCGGAGGAGATGCCGACCTGGATGACCCTGGCTGACGCGATTCGCGTTTCGAGCAACATCGGCTCGGCCAAATTCGCGGAGCGCCTCTCCCCTACCCAGCAGTACACGATGCTGCGCGCGTTCGGCATCGGGAGTCCGACGGCGGTGGAGTTCCCCTCGGAGTCCAGCGGGAGGTTGTATCGTCCCGACCAGTGGAGCGGCACCACGGCGCGGTCCTTGGCGATCGGCTACGAGCTTTCGGTGACGGCCCTGCAGCTGGCGCAAGCCTACGCGGCCATCGCCAACGATGGCGTCCTCCTCCGACCGGCGCTGGTGAAGCGCGTGCGCGACCCATCGGGCCGCGTTACCTATGAGCATCGACCGGAGCCGGTCCGGCGGGTCGTGTCGCCGGAGGTCGCGCGGCAGCTCCGCGACATGCTCCGCGCCGTCGTGAGTGACGGCGGGACCGGGGCGAACGCGGCGTTGCGGACGTACGAGCTGGCGGGAAAGACGGGCACGGCGCGGCGTGTGGGCACGCGGGGATACAACACCGGTCAACACACGGCGGTCTTCGCCGCGGTGTTTCCCGCGGAGGACCCGCAGCTGGTGACCGTCGTGAAGCTCGATGCCCCACGCGGCACCTATGCGGCCCAGACCGCCGCGCCGCTCACGCGGCGCATGCTGGAAGAGGCATTGGCAGCCCGTACGCAAGGGCTCGATATGGATCGGCTGGCGCGGGGGTCCGTGCAGTCGGATCGTCAGCCGCGCGTTGCCCGACTCGGTGAACCGGCGCGCCAGGTGTTCGCGTGGCCTCCGGCGCCCGAGGCGGATTCGGCCGCTCGGCGGCGGGTTCCCGATGTGCGCGGCTTGTCGGCGCGCGAGGCCGTTGCGCGACTGCACCGGGCCGGACTTCACGTGCGCCTCGATGGGGTGGGCGACGTCGTGACCATGTCGCCGTCGGCGGGAGACTCCGTGGCGCTCGGCAGCGTCGTGACGCTGCGCGTGGCGGAGCGGGGGAAATCGTGAGCGATGCTCGGACCGTGCTCGCCGCGCTCGACGAAGCGGGGCTGCTCGCGGAGCGTCCGGCCTCGTTGCCGCCGGTTCGCGGGATCGCGACGGACTCGCGCCTCGTGACGCGCGGAACGCTCTTCTGCGCGGTCGAGGGCAGCGTGGCGGACGGGCATGCGTTCGTGGGCGAGGCGGCCCGCCGGGGCGCGGCCGCGGCCCTCGTCACGCGGCCCGTCGCGGACGTGACCCTTC
>CAYWNR010000095.1:0-289 GCA_964459705.1 uncultured Gemmatimonadaceae bacterium
GCCCGCAATAGTTGGCTAAGCTGCGGGAGAGTGCGCGCAATTCTCGGAAATGGCGTCTGTGGAGATGGGGTTCAGGGGGGCGCGGGTTCGAATCCCGCCGTCCCGACTATTTGCACAACCGGGGTGCTGTTCGGGGCCCGTTTCTCAGGCGCCAACGCCGCTTCACGGTTACGGTTGCCCGCCCAGTCGTTCCGCCGCCCCCACCCCCCACCCCCCCCCCCCTCCCCCCCCCCGCGCGGTGTACAGACGGTTATAGCCCGGTTTAACGGTTCTAGCCCCATGCAGGGGG
>CAYWNR010000095.1:299-9873 GCA_964459705.1 uncultured Gemmatimonadaceae bacterium
ACGGATGCTCGCAGCTTCCTGGCAGTTACAGAGGCTGATCGCATGACCACCGCCGAGCACCCGTAAATCGCCCAACGTTTTGTCCCACAAATGCTTACATCAGAATCCCCGACCACAGCAACGGTCCGATGTCGGCCAACAACGGTCCCTTGTTGGCCAACAATGGTCCCTTGCAGGCCTACGAGAATGCCCTGCACGTCTGCAACGGGCAGTCGCACACCAGCAAAGACCATTTGCAGGCCTACAACGCCGCTCGCGAGTCGAGAAATCGCATTTGCACGCCGACAAACAACCATGTGCGGCCAACAGAGAGGCGTTGTTGGCCAGCATCGCGCCGTTGTCGGTCAACGGCGAGGCGTTGCCGTCCGGCCAACACTCGTTGCTGGCCGACAATGACCCGATGCGAGCCGATAGTGACCCGTTGCTGCCCGACATCCGTGCTCCGCCGGCCGGCCGCCGCATGTCGCCAGGCCGCCTCGGCCGTCTGACACCGTCACCCTCTCTTAGGAGAATCGCATGGCGACGTTCCCACGTACCGAAGCGGAGATCGCGGCACTCGCCCTGGTCGTGCGAGAGGGACTGTCGCGCGCGACGGAGGATTTCCCCACGCCGCCGATCTCGCCGGAAGAGCTACAGACACGGCTCGACGCGTACAACGCCGCCATGACCGCCATCGTGGCCGCCCAGTCGGTCACCCGGGAACGACACGCGCTCAAGAACGACGCGCTCGCGGCACTGGTGGACGCCGTGAAGGCGAACCTGCGCTACGCCCAGATCGCCGTGCGCGATGAGCCGGAGAAGCTCGCCCTGCTCGGCTGGGGCCCTCCGCGGGTGCGGAAGGAGACCCCCGTGCCGGGAGAGGTGCGAGACGCCACCATCCTCCAGCACGGACCCGGATGGATCCTGCTCGACTGGAAGGCCCCGGTGGACGGAGGCGCGGCGGTGGCCTACACCGTCCGCCGCCGGCGGCGCGGCGAATCCGCCTGGGTGGATATCGCCACGTCGGTGAATACCGAGGAGCTGATCCGGGATCAGGAGCGCGGCGTCGAGTTGGAGTACTGCGTCGTGGCCGTCAACAAGGCCGGAGTTGGTAATCCCAGCGCCGTGGTCGAAGTGACGCTGTAGGTTGACCCGGGGTTATGTCTGGCGTAGCTTGGCACCCATCATCCCCAGTCGGGCCTGCGGGCTCGCTGGCCCCCTCCGGGTTGCGATCCGGGGGGTTTTTCTTTCCCGCTCATGAATCGCGCAGTCTTTCTCGTTGACGGGTTCAATCTCTATCACTCCGTCCGAGAAGCCGCGCGTGCGTTCGGTGGGTCGGGGACCAAATGGCTGAGTATTGATGCCCTCTGCCGGTCGTACCTCCACATTGTCGGATCCGGCGCCACCCTCGAGCGGATTGATTACTTCTCCGCGCTCGCCAAACATCTCGAAGCCAGCAATCCCGACGTTACGAAGCGACACCGGGATCTGATCCGATGCCTGGAGGAGGGCTCTATGGTCCCTCACCAACCAGCGTCAGGAACTCAGCGGCGGTCACCACGCGAATGTCGTGGTGTCCCTTCGTGGGCGCGAAGTCCCGCGTGTTGCCCGTGACGAGGGCGTCGGCCCCACCGGCGGCGGCCACCTCGAGAAAGGGCAGGTCGTCCCGGTCGGGAAGCTCGACGCCGAGCGGTGAGGCCACGACCGGCTCCACCGCCACTCGGAGATACTCCAGCACGTCTCTCACGTCGTCGGCGCGGAACGCAAACTTGGGGCGTGCAAGCACGTCGGCGTACTCACCGAGGATGCGGTCGTCCGCCAGTACCACCACACGCGCGGCGAACACGAGGTCGACCACGCGCCCTGGAGGCCCATAAGGGCTGAGCAAGCCCGAGACGAGAACGTTGGTGTCGAGCACCAACCTCACCCGACGGCGCGCCCCGAGCGCACCGCCTGGATCTCGGCGTCGATTTCGGCGGCTGAGAGCTGATCCAGTCCTCGCCGCTGAGCATCTTCCCGCATGCGGGACGCGGCAAGCTGGGCCCGTACCCGGCGTGCTACGTCGAGCGCACGCTCGAGGTCTCCCTCCTCAATGCTGATGACCAGCGCCCGGGGCACGCCGTTGGAGGTCAGGGCGACAGTGACATTGCGCCGGAGCGCACGCCAAAGCGCGCCTGGAGTATTTCGTATATCTCTGGCACTAAAGAATTTAAGTGTCATTGCCGTACCAGGTCATGATGGCTCCATATCGGCTACAATAGTGCCCCAATTAGGCCACGTCAACCAACACGCATGAAACCCCAGTGTTCCGGTTCGCGGCTTGATACGTCGCAAGGGCTCCGGGTCGCTTCCATCCGCGAGCAAGACTGACATCGACGATGGAGCTCGCCATCAAGCACCGCTTGGGTCCGGGGGCGGTTGATGGCTCCTGTTCGGCTAGGGCCGGACGGGGTCGTTGGCGAATGGTCACCCAGAGTCGTGCCACCACGCACTCCGGTGCAGCTCGTTCGCCACGCTCATCCCGATCGTCGAACCTGGACTGACGTCACCAGGGCGTTCGGGAAGCGGAGCACCGTCGTGGCCAGCGTTGTTCGCCGATACTCGCGCTCTGGGTACTGCGGAAACTCGCCGGGAACTTCCCGCCCCTCCAACAGGCCGAACCACTCGAGCGGCCGGAGCCAGCGCGCCTGAAAACTGGACCAGGGCCGCCCGCCGATCACCGGTGGCGGAGGGCGGTCGTGCGCCAGCACGCGCTCCCATTCCTCGGGCGAGCGCCAGCCCTCGTCCGCCGTCACCAATCGCAGGAACAGCAGCGCCGCCCGCCACTGCAGCGGATCCTGCTCCTCTGGCCCCAGGCGCGACAGATACGCAAGGTTGATCTCGCGGAAGAACGTGCGGAACAGGTGCACGAGGAGCGCGCCGCCTTCGCCCGCAACGGCGAGGGCGCGGCCGCGCGGCGTCGCGTGGAACGCCCCTTTCCGTCGGCGGAGCAGTCTGGCTGTGCCGAGCGTGAGCCGGACGATGTGGAGCGGCCACACGTCCTCCTCGTTCAGGACCTTGTTGAGGTGCCAGAAGTCCTCACGGTCGTATTCAGGCCACCGCATCTGCTCCACCATCTCACGGACCACGGCGCGGCTCAGGTTGCCCGCGGCGGTGGCCTTGAGGCCTGCCTTCGCGGACGCGGCGCTTAGCAGGATGGCGGCATTGGCGACGAATGGTGACCGCTGCACGTCGTCGGGAGGCGGAGGCTGGAGGCGAAGCAGGCCCGTGGTTTGCCAGTCGCCCGTCAGCAGCTCGTGCATCTGCGCGGGCGAAAGGCCGCCCAGCTCGGCCTGAGGGGCCGCGTTGTACTGCGCCACTCGTTGCTGGAGAAACGCCTGCACTTCTTCCAGCGACCCGAACACGCGAGTGCCCAACTCCCTCTTGATGGCCTCGAAGTCGGATGGCGGCGGCCGGCTCACCGGTGGACGCTCGCGATATCGAGCCCACGTCTGTGCCACCTTGCGGCATGACGGGCTTGCGGGGGTGTGGTCATGGTGAGGTCAAGATAGGTCGGGACTCTGCCCAATTGCTCCGATTCCGTGTCAGGCCCTGCCCGCTACCGGGCGGAGCCGCCACAGCGAGAGAACGAAGCCAAGCGCCATGATGCCCAGCAGAACGGCGTTGATATACGTGCCCGGTGGTGTGCCGATGCGCTCGATGGGCCAGGAGAGCTGGAGCAGCCTGCGCCCGGCCTGCTCCAGAAGGAGCGCCAAGAATGCCAGCGGCACCAGGCTGCGATACCGCAGCAGCACGACGAGGCAGGACAGCCCGAGCACCAGCTGGCACAACCCCCATGCCGCGAACATGAAAAGAAAGGCGGGGCCGGCAGCCTCACCGAACGTCTGCACTGGGATGCCGTCCGCGGAAATCGCCACCGACGGGGCATTCAACATGACGTTCAGGCCCATGGCGATCTTGAGCGGCATCAGGGCGAACAGCCACAGTCCAAGCCGATGGCCGAGGTACTGGTTGTCGGCGACGCGCGGAAAGAGGTCCGCGAGCACACTGCCTCCGAGTCTCGAGTCCCGACTTGCGGGGCCTAGCGTGATTGCGCTTCTGCTGTGGCCATGATCTCACCGGCAGCAACGTCTCATCAACGACCTTATCAACGAGCCTACCACGCGCGCGCGCGCAACGGCAAGCGCGCGCCCGTCAGCGGCAAGCGCCCGGCCCGCGGCGTGACACGATGCTCGACATGTTTCTCCGCGGCTACCGTCAACCCAACCATTGCGACGGGGATCAACCACGCGGTGCTGGCCGGTGGATCGAGCGCCGCGCCGATACCCAAGCCGATGGCGCCGATGCCCGCCGAGGCGAGGAGGTCGAGCCAGAAGCTCCCGCGACGATGATTGGCGAGGTGGACGGCGGTGGGCAGTCCAATGGCCACACCTGCCAGGCACCCGTAGAAGGCATATGCCAGACCATCCAGGTCCCCACCGCCGGAGCCGTGAAAGAGCCCGTATGCAGCGCGGCCACCTAGGAGCCCTGGCAGACAGCCCACGGCGCCACCCAGCGTCCCGAGGAATGCCAGGTCCGCGGCGGGCACCGCGTGATAGGTGGAATCCCCGAACCGTGCCGGATGTTCGGGCGGCGTCAACGGCGGGAGCCACTGCGCGCCAAGCGGGCGCGGTAGCAACGCGATGCAGACGAGGATCCAATGAGCCGATCTGAAGCGAGACAACTTTCGAGTCTTCGATGGCTGGCCGCGGTCTAGACCGTGCTTGTGCCTAGGCCGCACCAACGATTTCCCTAGTTTCGGGCTCTTTTCTTCGACAGTTACCACGAAGGTCACCATTGCGCCGTTGAACTCAGCGAGGAGCGTTGCTACGTCTCTGGCGCGCTCGAGCCGAGAGCGCGAGAAGCTGATGTGCGCAATGGATGATTCGGTCTCCTGCAAGCCGCTTGGACGGCTGCTCGGGCGTGAGCGTGTTCCTAGATCTCCTTTCCCGTAACTCGTCGCCACACACTCCGGACGATTTCCGCGGTCACACCGAGATCCATCAGTATCTGAGCCGCCGGGCCAGTCCCCTCTTCAAGCAGACCGATCAACAGGTGCTCGGTGCCGACATACGGGTGGCCCAGGCGCGCGGCGTCCGCGTCGGCCAACTTGAGGGCGCGCTGTGCTCGCGACGTGTATGGGCGATCAGCCATCTGGAGTCTCCGGGTTCGTCGATGTGCTCATGTCAATACCACACCTGTGAGACAAAGCGCCCCAACGGCGGTCAGCCTGCGATATCGAATACCGCCGACGACAAACGCCGGCACGGCACCCTCCAACATGACCAAGAAGCTCCGTGGCATGAGGTCCAAACGCCCAACTCCCATTGGACCCGCGGACCGCCATCTCGTCCGCAGGCAGATCACGTGAATCTCTGCACCTGCAACGAGCCCGCGTCAACTACCATGAGTAGTAGGGGGTCTGAGATTCTTGCGTCGGTGACCCTCCGCCCAAGCGCCATCGCCCGGAGCGCCGGTCCCCTTCAGACCAGCAGGGCCCGCATCGGATGCAGTGTGCGGTGGAACGGATCGAAGACGAGCCCGAGAATCTCCAGCGTCACGACGCCGAGCAGCGGCTCGGTGTCGCCCGGCTGCCCCAGGACAACCGGCGTGTGCGCCTCGCCTTGTGGGAGCGAGAAGTGGCACTCCGAGACGGGCCGCCGGATGGTGGTGCCGTCGGCGAGGGCGAAGTCCATCTCCCGTTTGGGGGCGAGGCCGATCGCCCGCCACACGGGTTCCGGGAGCAGGGAGTAGACCGCGCCGCTGTCGATCAGGAAGCGGACCGGTCGCTCGCCGGAAGGTCCCCGCACCGTGCCCTGGATGTAGCTCAAGCTCACGCTCCGGAAAAATGCGTTGCCGCCCGCAGGGCGCGTCATCAGACGCTAGACCGCGCTCGGCCACTGTGCCGCCGGTCGCTCGAGCCACAGCCAGGCGATGTAGTCGACCAGCGGCGGGGTGACCCCAAGGGCCCTGAGCCGCGTGTTCACCTGGGCGCGGTGATACGCCGAATGCGCCGTCACCTGGAACAGCGTCTCCTCCAGCGTCGTCGTGCCGACCGCACCACCACGCTCCCGCGCGAAGTACCGCGCCCACGGCACGGGGGTTGGGGTCAACAGGTGCTCCGTGGTGGCGCTGCCGAGGAATGCCGCCACTGCCGCGTAGTAGGGCCGTGCCCACGCGTATAACTCGCGGAGGGAGGGGAATTGCAGCTCCTGGTAGCGGCCGACCGGCTGGCCGGTCCAGACATCGAGGAACGCCCGCTGCACTAGATGAATGTGCTGGAGGCGGTCGCGCAGCTCTGGATCCGTTACGGCGGCCTCGGAGCCGAGCACCGCCGTCCACACCCGCGCTTCGGCCCACTCCAGGTGGCGATAGAGGTCTTGAAGGCCGGCAATGGTGAACATCGACGGGAACTCCTCCGGCGGTGGTGAAAGCGCCATTCACCTTCACGGTGGAGCGGCTCCGACCTCCCCCGCGGACCTACTTCGCCTTGATGCTCCGCACGAGGCGTTCGGTGACGCCGGCTCCGTCGAAAACGACGGGACCGGCCGAGCCCATCTGCTCGATGGAGTCCGGTGTGTCCTCGCTTTCGATCTCCACCCACGCATCACCCAACACGAACACATAGCTCATGATGCCGGCCCCCTGGCCGACGTATGCGCCACCGCCGGCTCGATAGCGCCGGTGCTCGCCCGCCGAGCCCTGGAGAACGGTCATCCCCTTCCACTCCGATCGCCGCGCGGGACGGCAGTAGATGCCCGGACCAGCCTCCCCGCACTGTCCGACGAGCCAGTCGTCGTCGCCGAAGGTGAAAAAGGGGCCGATGCGCGTTCCCGACCGACCGTCCTCGCTGACGACGTGCTCGCGTCCGCTTCCCACCGTCAACGATATCGATGAGCCACCCCACGCTAGCCGCTCGGCCGAGGGGCAGTCGATGACGACATTGGTGCGATCTTCCGCGACGCGCCACGAGGCGGGGTAGTCGAACGTGACCGGCCATCCAGACGCGCTGAACGTACGCCAGGTTCCGTTTGCCTCGCAGTCGGTGGCGGCGACCATGCGCAGCGAGAAGCTCGTGGCGCCACTGTCCGCGCCCGTGCGCGCCCCCTCCAGGCGCTCACTCGTCACGAACCGGAGTCGCCACGTGCCGCCGTCCGGATCCTGCAACACCATCGCGCAATCATCCGCCAGCGTCCCCTCGACGCTCAGGACGGTGCCGGATCCGACATCAGTGGGTTTCCAGCGATCCGGATAAAGGAATACGCCGGATACGCCGTTGTCCGCCTGCGCGGGGTATCCGGTGTTGAGGTAGCCACGAATCTCCTCCCCATTCAGGCGACCGCTGAGATGGAGACCATCGCGCGCCCACGGCTGCGCACAGGCCTGTTGCGCTTCCACCGGATGCGGGTGGAACACGGGCAGCAGGATCAGCACTGCCAGGGAGAGGTGGAGCGGATTTCGCATCGTGGTCGTACGTGCTCCCGGCATCGCACCCTGCCTACCCGAGAGGATCGCGATTGGCGCCCGATGCGATGGCGCTCGTGCCGCTGTTTGCCACGGCACCAGGCGTCGCACCGATGTCATCAGGGAACCTGCCACGTGACTCGGTGCGACGCCATGGGCTGCGACGAGTCTCACAGGTCGTCCATCCCAACGACGCCATAGCCCATCCTCGTGAGAGACACAATCGTGCCAGTCAGCGAATCGAGGTCACGTAGTGCTAGGGAGTCGCCCGTGGGGTCGACGTATCCGAAGTTCTGGTATGGCTTGGAAGAATAGAATTGGTTCGCTCTTGCGACATGATCGCCAGCGATGAGGTCCTCCGCGACTCCGTCGAGCAGACCGTACTGCTTCGCCCGCTTCAGAAGGCGTTCGAGGTCATGACGATACGCTTTTGAAGCCAGCCTATTGATAGACTCGCCCCGCATTAGCAAACCACGCCTTCAGAGCGCACTCGATGGCCCGGCTGTAGAGGTGGTGGCCCGCGTTGTAGGCCAGAGGATTCTCCGTCGCAATTGCTCGTGTGGCAGACAGAAAGTTCTCGGCCATAGTGTAAAGGGCGAGGGGGTTTGGGTAGCGCATGATCTACACGGACCCTACCTCGGGTGCGGAGCGAGCAAGAGGAGTTCAGCTCTCACGAGCACCTCACTTCCCGTCGGCGAAGAGTTGCACGAGGTTCAAGATCGTACACGCCGACTGAGCCAAAACGCGGGTGGAGATCCACTCCGAGGGTCCGTGGAAGTTGACCCCCCCCGCGAAGATGTTGGGGGTGGGCATTCCCATCTCCGTGAGCCGGGAGCCGTCCGTCCCCCCGCGGATGGGCTCCATCCTGGGCGTGATCCCGGCGGCACGCACCGCTTCCTCGAGCTTCGAAGCCACGTCTGGGTAGCGGCTCAGCACGTCGTACATGTTCCGGTACTGCTTCGTGATCGCGACCTTCACGTCGAGCCGCGGCCCCTCGGCCATAAGCCCGGCGCACATGCGCGTGAGCCTCCGGCCCCGTTCCTCCATGACCCCCGTGTCGAAGTCCCGGAGGATGAGCTGCAGGGTGCAGGAGGCCGCGTCGCCCGATGCCACGACGGGGTGGTAGAAACCTTCCCGCCCGTCCGTGCACTCGGGCGCTTCCCCCATGGGCAGGCGGTCGAGGAGCTTCCCCATCCAGGTGAGGGCGTTCACCATCTTGCCCCGGGCCGTGCCGGGGTGCACCGAGACGCCGGTGAACGTGACCACGGCCTTGTCGGCGGAGAAGGTCTCCACGTTGACCTCCCCCGTGAAGCTCCCGTCGATGGTGAAGGCCACGGGGCAGTCGAAGCGCTTGAGCGGAAAGCGATCCGCGCCCCGGCCGATCTCCTCGTCCGGGTTGAAGCACACGCGGAGCGTGGGCCGCGGGATCTCCGGCTCCTGCACCAGCATCTCCAGCGCGCCCATGATGGCCGCGATGCCGGACTTGTCGTCGGCGCCCAGGAGCGTGCGCCCGTCGGTGGTGATGATCGTGTCGCCGACGCAGTCCTTCAGCTCGGGCGTGTCGGCGGGGTCCAGGATGATGCCGTTGCCCACCTCGATGGCGCCGCCGTCGTAGTGCTCCACCAACTGTGGGCTCACGCTGGTACCGGTGAACGCCGGCGCCGTATCCACGTGCGCGCAGAGACCCACCTTTCCGGGAGTGGTGCCGGGCAGCTCCGCCAGGACGTACCCGTTCTCGTCCATGGTGACCTCGGCCTCCCCCACACCCTTGAGCCCCAGCTCCTTGAGTTCCTCCACCAGCCGGCGCGCCAGCTCGAGCTGCTTGGCGGTGCTCGGGCACGTCTCACTGGTTTCGTCCGACTGGGTGTCGACGCGCACGTAGTCGAGGAAGCGCTCGACGATGCGGGTTCGGGTCAGGACGACGGACGGGTCATCGAAGGCGCGCATGGCGAGCTCCGGGGGATGAGATGGTGTGTACGTAGTGGCGCCGCGGTGTTCCGCATGGGATAATGGTGGGCGTTCCGGGCCGGCGACAATTCACGGATCGAGGAAACGAAACATGACGACAGAGGCTGAGACACGTTCGCGGACC
>CAYWNR010000096.1:0-9867 GCA_964459705.1 uncultured Gemmatimonadaceae bacterium
ACCGGAGGCACCGGATGGCCGACGGGCCAATCGAAAAGACGGAGGAGCGCACGCGCACGGTCGTGGCGCCGGCGGCGATTGGCCCCGGGTTCAACCGAATCGTCAGTGTCGTGATCGGTGAGGACGAGGATGTGGTGTGGGAGTGGACCGATCTGCCGCTGGGCGGCAGCTTCGTGTCAGGCTACATGACGGTGCCGCGTGAGGTCCGTGCAGTCGATGAACCCCACGCCGACGAGCAGGCGCCCGATGACGTGTTGGCGTCGCAGGAATGATGTCGTTATCGCTGGAGTCCTCCGTGGAGCCCCACATGGACCGACAGCTCATGGTCACCCGTAACCCACTGCGTCGGCCGCCGATTGCGGCGTCGCTGATTGCCGCGATCCTTCTCAGCTTCACTGTTTGTACCTCGAGGACGACGTCCATGAACCAGACGCAGCTGACTGACTTCGCAAGGCGATATGCGGCAGCCTGGAGCAGCCAGCATCCCGACAGTCTGGCATCCTTCTACGCCGAGACGGGGTCCCTGCAAGTCAATGCCGGTGCTCCGTCCGTCGGGCGCGCCGCGATCAGCGCCACGGCTCAGGGATACATGACCGCTTTTCCTGACATGGTCGTGAAGATGGACTCGGTGAGTCACGAGGGTGGTCACGTCACCTTTCATTGGACTTGGACCGGGACCAACACAGGTCCTGGAGGCACCGGCAAGGCCGTTCGCATCAGCGGGTACGAGGAGTGGACGATTGGTCCCGACGGCCTCATCGCCGAGTCAAAGGGGCATTTCGACGAAGCGGAGTACCAACGCCAGCTGAAGGCCAGTACGCCGACAGGGCACTGATACCCGCAGCCGGTCCTCGAGCGGGGGAAGCTGTACCGTGCAGCCATGAACGACGCGCCCAGAATCGGTGTCGGCGTCATCATCCGGAGCGGTGACGAGGTCCTGCTCCTCCATCGCGCCGGCGGCCACGGTTCCGGCAGCTGGTCCACGCCGGGCGGTCATCTCGATCACGGCGAGACGCTCGAGCAGTGCGCCATGCGCGAGGTCATGGAAGAGACGGGCGTCGAAATCCACAACGTGCGGTTCCTGGCGCTGACCAACGACGTCTTCGCGGACGAGGCGCGGCACTATCTCACGGTCTGGATGGACGCCGACTATCGGGCCGGCGAGGCGCGCGTCAACGCGGCGCACGAGATGTCGAGTGTGGCGTGGTTTCCGTGGGATCGCCTGCCGGCGCCCCTGTTCTTACCGTTCGAGAACTTGCTGGCAGGTCGTTGCTATCCGCCTGGCGCAAACGCCGGAGTTCGTGGAGGCTAGCTAAGCCGAGGCGTCGTCCACCGTCCGGCGCCGCCGGTGAGACGACACCGCGGCCCGCGAGCAATCACGTGAGACTACCGGCTCGTCATCCGACACGAGGCAAGCCATGTCCGACACTAGGCCATCGTTCGTGGAGGTCTACCAGCCCGCGAATCACGCTGAGCTCGCCCTCCTGCGTCCGACCCTCGACCACGCCGGCATTCGATACTTCGTCAAGAACGAGTTCGCCAGCATCGGGGCCCGGGTCGCGACCGGCCCAGATGCGCTCAGCCTCATGGTGGCCATCGAGGACGTGATGGGAGCGAGAGCGCTCATCGTCGAGATCCTCCGACCGGAGTGCCAAGACCCGCCAGGCTAGCCAGCCACTACCTACCGTTCTCCGCACAGTCCTGTCGTATGCCCTTCCCCAACAGGACGTGCCCACGAATGCGGATCCTCCTCCTTGTCCTGCTGTCGGCGACCGTCACGTGGAACCCCGCATTCCCCCGTGCGCTCTTCGCCCAGCAGGAGTCCGCCTACACCGCCCGGTGTTCGTGTTCGCCTTGCCGAGGACGAAGTAGGGTCTCAAACCAGGCGCGGCCAGGGTCCGAGCAACGGTCGCACGGCCGCGCGCAGATCCTCGGCGGAGAACGGCTCGTGGAGAATGGCGACATCGTCGGGCAGTCGCCCCTCCGCGTCCGCCTCGGGCTCGCTCGAGGTGGACAGGTACAGGATTGGGAGGTCCGGCAGGTGCTGGCGCAACTCCTCGATCAGTTCCAGTCCAGGCATGCCGCCCACTCGCGTGTTACTGATGACCAGGTCGCAGATCTTGAGACCCAGCGCGAGTTCCACCGCGTACCGCCCGTCGTAGGCCTGGAAGACCGCATGGCCGTCGTTGAGCAACGTCTCGATCACGAAATTGACGACTGCGCGATCCTCATCGGCAACCACGATATACCGGCTGTCGGAGCCGGTGGGGCAGGCACGCATTGTGGACCTTGGACCCGGATGACTTCCGGGGGTAGCAGGCAGGGAAGGACTGCTATTTGAAGTATAGCCCGGCACGGCCATCCGTGCGTCGGCGGGCTCACTGCCGTGGGACCATTGCCTTGGACGGGGCGCGGTCGGAAGTTGGCGAGAGTGCAGAATCTGGAATGCATCACTGACCGACGGCTCGCGGTGACGCGTGGGTCCAGTTCGGCACCTGATCCTCATGTGAGGCGACCATCGGCCATGACGTCGACCAACGCGTTTCTTCTCGCAACCGCCGCACTCCTTGGCTGCACACCCTCGGGCGAACCGGCTACGCCAATCCGCCGGGATTCGCTCGGCATCTCGCTGATCGAGTACCCCACCAGCTTCGCGGCGTCCGGGGGCCGCCAGTGGGCGACGGATTCGGCGCCCCTGTTCTCCATCGGCGGTACGGGATCGGAGCTGTTCCGCGTGATGACCGCGCTCTTCCAGTCAGACGGTGGAGTCGTCGTCGCCGATGGCGGTGCGCGTGAGCTGTTGCTGTTCGACCGATCGGGCAACCCGCGCGCGCGCGCGGGCGGCGAGGGTGGCGGGCCCGGGGAATTTCATCAGATCACGTCCCTGTCGGTCGGACCCGGGGATTCAATCTTCGCGTACGATGGCCGGGAGCACCGTCTCTCCGTTTTCGATCGCAATGGCGTATTCGTTCGTGCCGTCACGTTGCAGGGATTGGATACGCTCGGGGGCGTCGAGGAGATCGGCGTGCTGCGCAGTGGCGTGCCGGTTGGGTCGTTTCTCCGGCGGACGCCCGGGAGCGGTGTCGTGCGCGATTCCCTCGCGGTCACCACGTTCGCATCGTCGGGTGCGCCGGCGGTTCGTCTAGGTGTGTTCCCACACATGCACACCGATTGGGGTCCGCATCCCATGCCCGGCGGCGGGGGACCCGTGACCTTTCCCCTTCCCCTACCGCTCTCGAGCCTCGCGTCCGTGAGCTTCGGAGATAGCTCGGTGTACGTCGGGTTGCCGGATCAGTACGCGGTGATACGTCTCGATCAGAGCGGCACACGGCGTATTACCCGGCAGCGCGACCCGCCTCCGCCGGTAACGGACGCGGACCGCGAGCGTCTATTCGCGGCACTCGCTAGGTGGGGACACCTGCGCAGTTCGGAGGTCGACATCGTCCGTCATTTAGAGAGCCCCTCGACTCTACCGGGGTTCGGGTTCGAGCCACACACGAAGCTCGTCGGCGAGCAGGCGCTGCTGGTAACTGATGCGGACGGCGTATGGCTCAAGCCGTTTCAGCTTCCGGATGATTCGGCCGACGCCTCGTGGCCGCGATTCGACGCGGACGGTCTCTACGAAGGGACCGTCACACTGTCCGCTCGCTTCCGGGCGACCGCCGTGCGGGGGGATGTGGTACTCGGCGTGTACCGGGACAGCGTGGACGTCGAGTACGTTCGCGCGTATCGCGTCGTCCAGCGCCACTGACCTTGCCGTCGTACCGACTAGCTTGCCGCCGAGAGCGTTGTTGGGCGCGACGCGGGTGGCTTTCCAGACTGCGGCTTGCGGCGGTGAAGGATGTGGAAGTGCTTCATGGCGGAAATCAGGAGGGACAGCGGCACAGGCGACGTCGGAGGCGCTTCCCGGCCGACCGTGAGCCCGCCGTTCGCGTGCTGAACGCTGGGCGGTGGGACGCTGACCGTCGCCGATGAGCCCGTTCGCTCGGTCCCTGCGCAAGCTCGTGCTTCGTCTCCTGGCGAAGCCCGTCCGGCTGCCCACCGATCCCGTTCCCACAGCGTGGCCCGACCTGGTGTGTCGACAAGTGCAGCTGGCGGCGCATCTCACCCCAGCCGACCGAGAACGGCTCTTTCGCATCATGCAGCTCTTCTTGCGGGAGGTTCCGATCGAAGGATGTCTGGGTCTGGAGGTGACCGAAGAGATCCGCGTGACCATTGCGGCCCAGGCCTCGCTGCTGCTGCTGAAGATGCCGTATCCCAGGTACGGGCGCGTCCGCCGCGTACTCGTCTACCCATCGGCCTTCGTCCCGACGACGGTGGCCCTTCACCCGACGGGCCAGGTCGTACGCCCCGATGTGCCGCTCCGCGGTCAGGCGTCACTGTCTGGCGTCGTGGTGCTTGGCTGGGACGAGGTGCAACGGGACACGCTCATCACCACGGACGGCGAGAACGTGGTGCTGCACGAGTTCGCGCACATGCTCGACGCCGAGGATGGCAGCATGGACGGGGTGCCCGTGCTCGACTCCGGGACGGCCTACCGCGCGTGGGCCGCACTGCTGTCCGAGGAGTTCGCCGAGCACGTCCGGCGTACCGAGCTGGGGGAACCGACCGCACTCAGTCCTTACGGGGCCACGAACCGTGCGGAGTTCTTTGCGGTCGCGACGGAAGCCTTCTTTGAGCGACCGCTGAGGCTGCGAGCCGACGAACCCCGTCTCTACGCAATGCTGGTCGACTTCTTCAAGCTCGACCCAATAGTTGTCGCTCCGCCGGAAGGTGGTGCGTCCTGATGTCGCTCCAGATCGGTCGAGAGCGTCGGCGGTGTTCACCTGGTCTCGGAGGTGGAGATGGGCCCCACCGCGCGCCCGGTAGTTGCGCGGCCCGCTTCCGGACCGGATCTTCCATCGCGGCCCCGCACGCCACCCAGGAGGACTCGCGCCTTGCCTCGCCAACGCGCACCGCGAGTCCGGGTGATGCGACGGGCCATCCAAAGAACCCAGACGATCGATATCGGAGTACCGATACTGTGCCTGGTTGCCGAGCACTATCGTGGCGGATCTCGTGGACTTCGAGGTGATTCCCGTGATCACCTCCGCCGAGGCGGCGGCGCTCGTCACCGCACAGACGAGCGGCTAGCTCCGCTCGACCTTCAGGAGGACCTATGCGGCTCATGGCGTTGGTCGTCACGGCGGCCGGTTTCGGCGTCACCACGCTCCCACAGCCCCCGGACGCCTGTCGCATCATCCCGTTGGCGGAAGCCACCACGCTGGTGGGCACCGGCGTTGCCGCCCCCATGTCCGAAGGGCCCGCGCCCGACGAGGACACGGGTGCGCAGCGCAGCACGTGCGTATACCAGGGCGCCCAGCTCATGCTCGCGGTCATCGTGCTCGAGTACCCGACCGCGGAAGCCGCCGAGGCCAGTGTGACCAAGGAAATGGTGACGGATGAGCTGGAAGATGAGTCCGCCACGATCGAACAGGAGGCGGGCATCGGCGACCGGGCCTACTGGGGAACGACGGACCACGGTGCGATCTACGTCGTGCGCCGCGGACCGCACGTGCTCGCGGTCGCCCTCGGCGGGCAAGCGTTCACCACCGCCGCCGACTACCGCGCCGCGCTGCGTAAGACGGCGCAGGCCGGCACCGCGCGGTTGTAGGCGCTCGATGGCGAACCCGCCCTCGGAGCACGCGCTCGCGCGAATGTTCGTCGGCGCCCCGACACCCATCCTCCCCGTCAGCAATCTGGCGGCGAGCGTGGACTACTACGTCAACGTGCTCGGTTTTCAGCTCGATTGGTCGGAGCCCGGAGGATACGGGTTCGCATCGCTCTCGCGCGGGAACTGCCACCTGTTCCTCGCGGAGGGCGACCAGGGGAATCCGGGCGTGTGGGTGTGGATCGGTGTGGGTGACGCCGACGCGCTCTGGAAGGACTACCAACAGCGCGGGGCGAGGATCCGGCATCCCCCCACCAACTACTCGTGGGCGTACGAAATGCAGGTCGAAGATCTCGACGGCAACGTGCTCCGCATGGGATCCGATCCCCTCCCCGATCAGCCCTTCGGTCCGTGGCTCGACATGCGCGGCGTGTCGTGGACGCGGACCGCCGACGGAGGATGGACGGGCCGCGATGTCAGGTGACGCGAACCGACGTCACGTGAGATCGACGCTCGGCACCCGATCTCCGAATCGCCGCGACGTCAATCGCCCCGCAGCGACTCGATCGGGTCGACGTTCGACGCCCGCCGCGCGGGGACGTAGCTCGCGAGCAGTCCCACGAACAGCATCGAGACCGACATCCCAACGAACGTCGCCGCGTCTACCGCCTTGACCCCGTAGAGCAGGCTCCCGAGCGCGCGCGTGGAGAGGAGGGCGGTCGCGATCCCGATCACCACCCCGACACCCACCACCCACGCCCCCTGCTTGACCACCATGCCCCGCACCTGCTCAGCCTGGGCGCCGAGAGCCATCCGCACCCCGATCTCCCGGGTGCGCTCGGCGACGACGTACGACAGCACCCCGTAGAGTCCCACGGCGCCGAGGATCATTGCGAGCGCGGACGCGATGCCAAGCGTCAACATGGTGAACGCGAGTTGCACCATCGAGTCTCTCGCGAGTCCCTCCATCGTGAACACGCGGTACATGGGCGCCTCGGGGGCGACCTCATGCACGAGCGCCCGGACCTCGGGGGCGATCACCTCTGCCCGGGAGGTCTTCAAGACGTACGCGGGTGACGAGAGGACCCAGCTGTTGGGGGTCGGGCCGACGAGCGGGAGGTACACGAGCGGTTGCGGCGTGTCGCGGAAACTGTTCTGCATCACGTCCGCCACGACGCCGACCACGGTGGCCCACGTCGAATCGTCTCCCTGCAAACGTCGCCCGATGGGATCCTGGCCGGGCCACAGGAGATTCGCCGCGGAGCGGCTGATCACGACGTTGCTCGGCGCCGCCACGTGATCGGACGTCGCGAACGTCCTACCATTGAACACGGCGATGCCCATGGTCCTGAAGTAATCCCCGGCGGCCCACGTGTAGCTCAGCAAGGTGCCGGCGTCCGGACCGCTGGCCATCTCCTCGGTGCGGAAGCGCGTGGTTCGGAGCCCCTCGTTGAGGGGAAGGTTCTCGACGAGGCCCACCGATTCGACTCCCGGAAGCGCCCGCAGGCGGTCCATGAAATCGAGATCGAAACGGGCAAACGAGGGACCGTCCGTCAGTGCCGCTTGCTCCGGCGCGATCTGGAACGTGAACACGTTGCTCGTGTCATAGCCCGGGTCCACGTGCCGCAGCGCCCAGAAGCTCCGCACCAGCAATCCCGATCCGATGAGCAGTACGAGCGCCAGCGCTGTCTGACTCACGACCAGCGTATCACGGGCCCAATGCCGCTGGCGCGTCGATCCGCGGCCGCCTTCGCGCAGCTGCGTCAAGTCCGCCGCGGACCCGCGGAACGCCGGAATGGCGCCGCAGCCGATGGCGGACACCAGAGCCACGGCGAGCGTGAACGCCAGGGTGGTGAGCCCGAGGCTCACCTGGTCGAGCCGCGGAATGCCGGGCGGCGCCGCACGGAGCAACACTGGTAGCGTCAGCCAGGCGAGCACCATCGCCACCGCGCCCGCGAGCACCGCCACCACCACCGCCTCCGACATCTGCAACCGGATGAGCTGGCTTCGCGCGGCGCCGATGGCCCGGCGCACCGCCAGGTCGCGCTGGCGTCCCTCAGCCCGCACCATGAACAGACTCGCGATGTTGGCGCAGGCGATCAACAGGACGATACCGGCGGCTCCGAGCAAGACCCACAACGGGCGGGCGACGGAGCCCAGCATTTCCTTCTCGAGGCTGCGCACCACGGCGTGGTGCTGCTCGATCAGGCGGGCGTAGGCGGGTGATCCACCGAACCGCTCCGGCAGCCGCCGGGCCAGCGTCGTCAGCTCGTTGGCCACGGCCTCCGGGGTCGTGCCCGGCACCATGCGCCCCACCAGGGAGGCACCGAAGCGACCCGGCGTGATCTGTTCGGGGTGCACGTCGTTGGACATCCAGAGGACGGTACCGTCTCTGGGAAACTCGAAGTCCGGCCCCATCACCCCGATCACCGTTCGGCTGGAGCCGGAGATGTCGTAGGAGCGACCGACGACGGCCGAGTCTCCTCCGAACCACGACCGCCAGAGCGCATAGCTGATCACGGCGGTACCCTGGCCGTCGTCGGCCACCGGCAGTCGCCCGAGAATCGGCTTGGCGCCGAGCGTCGTGAAGAGCGAGTTCGTAGGCCAGGACATGCGTACGCGCTCGACGCGGTCTCCCACGCGGAGCGTGGATGTGAAGGAGTTGTACACCGCCACATCCTCGAGGAGGCGCGACTGTTCCTTGTATTGCACGTAGAACTCGGCTGACACGCCGAACTCGGGTGGGAAGTCCGACCCGGGCGCCGACGCGGCGATGTGCACGAGACGATCGGCGTTGGCGTAGGGGAGCGGATGAAGCAACACGCCGTTGACGACGCTGAACATGCCGGCATTCGCGCCAATCGCGAGCCCGAGCATGCCCACGGCCAGGAGCGTGAAGCTGGGTGTTCGTTTGAGGGAGCGCGTGGCGTGCCGAAGGTCTCGGGTCCATTCACTCACAGTCCATGCCGTTCCTCGCTCCTCCACGGGTGTCCGCCGACCGCGCGCCCAGGTTGGATTCACCCACTCGGCTACGCCGCTTCGCACCAGGTCCGCCGCGGTGGCCATCCCGAACCAGAACGCCGGGAAGTACCCGCGCGACCGGGCGCGATCGTAGTCGCGCACCACCTGCGCGGTCATCTCCGCAGCGAAGTGTTCCCGAAAGGCGGCCGGGAAGATGCGCACGAGCCAAATCAGGATGGCCTTCACGAGCGCCCCTGCGCCAAGCCGAGACGCTTCTCCGCCACGGCGGCCGTGCGCTTGAGGCGCCGGGCCTCCGCGCCGAGTGCGTCACGGCCCGCGGCCGTGAGCGCATAGTATCGGCGGGCCAGTCCCGGATGCGGCGACGCCTTGGCCGGCGGCTTGGCTTCCGCCACGAGCCTGGCGGTCATCATCCGCGCGAGCACCCGGTAGAGGGAGCCAGCGCGCGGCGCGAGCGTCCCGGCGGACTCGTCCGCCACCGCGTCCTTGATCGCGTAGCCGTAGAGCGGGCCATTCGCCAGCGCCAGTAGTACGTGGTATTCCAGGGTACTCATGCCGCTCTCGTTTTTGGGACCCATCGCCACCTCCCGTGCACCTCGCCACAAATGCGCCATCGGTAAATATACCATAAGAGTATTTATGGCCGAATCCTTTGGCAAGGGGCTCGGTGCCGGCGGGCGCCAGAAACGCGTCCGGCGTCAGGCGGTACTCGCCGCCTGACGCCGAGTCGCGGCCGCCGATGGGGCCGGCGGCTGGGAGCGCTTCGCCCGAGCCTTACGGCTTCGTCACGGTGAGACCCTTGACCAGCCCTTCCGTGTTGTGCGCGAACCGAATGCCGTACACGCCGTCGGTGGACGTGAGCTTGCCCTCACCCATCACGGCCGACTTGTCATAGCTCGCGACCACGGTGCCGTTGATGGCGCATTCGACCTTGTCGCCCTTGACCGACATCGCGATCTCCTGCGTCACCGGCTCTCCCTGACCCGCCGCCTTGTGCACCGCGTCGTTGGCCTCCGCGCGCCGGCCGTTCATCTGGAACGGGTCCGGACCGAATCCGCGCACGATGAAGCTGCCGTTACCGTACGCCTCGCAGTAGAGGAGGCTCTGGTGATCGGTGCCGAGGTCGTTGCCGCCGATGAAGATCCCGTACGGGTGCGGGTGGTTGTTCAGGTTCATGTACTTGGGCTCGGTGAACGTCGCCTTGACCGTGTAGTCGCCGCTCGCCGTGTTGGCCGGAT
>CAYWNR010000097.1:0-9775 GCA_964459705.1 uncultured Gemmatimonadaceae bacterium
GGTCGCACCGCGCGCGGACCGCACGCAGCGCGGTGGCGAGCTCCTCGGGATCGGCGAAGGTCTCCAGGACGAAGCCATCGACGTCCCCGCGGAGAAGACCGTCGACCTGCCGGCCGAACAGCGCCTCGGCCTCGTCCCGGGACGTGGGTCCGAACGGCTCGATGCGGATCCCGAGCGGCCCGATCGCCCCCACCACTGACAACTCGGCGCCCGCCACGTCGCGCGCGATCCGGGCGGCGGCCTCGTTCAGTCGCTCGGTGTCGTCGTCCAAGGCGAAGCTCGAGAGCTTCACGGGGTTCGCGCCGAAAGTGTTGGTTTCGAGGATATCGGCGCCGGCCTGCCGGTAGTCCGCGTGAATGCCCCGAATCAGGTCTGGTTGGCTGGCGTTCAATTCATCATAGCAGACGTGCACGAAGACGCCCTGGCTGTAGATCATCGTGCCCATCGCGCCGTCGATGACGTGCACACGCCCGTCGTCGATCCGATCCCTGAGCGACCGCGTCATGCCGGCTCCCCGGGGTCATAGGCGAGATTCGGGCTCAACCAGTGCTCCGCCTCGTCCACGGTCATGCCCTTCCGCCGCGCGTAGTCCACGACCTGATCGCGACCGATGCGCCCGAGCCCGAAGTAATGCGCCTGCGGGTGCGCCAGATACCACCCGCACACCGACGCGGTCGGCAGCATCGCGCAGGATTCGGTGAGCGTCATGCCGGTGTGGTCCGCCGCGTCGAGCAACCCGAAGATCGTACGCTTCTCCGTGTGCTCGGGGCAGGCGGGATACCCGGGGGCGGGACGGATGCCGACATACCGCTCGGCGATCAGCGTGGCGTTGTCCAGGCGCTCATCCGGCGCGTAGCCCCATACCTCCGTCCGCACGCACTGGTGCAGCCGCTCGGCGAATGCCTCGGCGAGGCGGTCGGCCAAGGCCTTGGCCAGGATGCTCTGATAGTCGTCATGGGCGCGTTCGAAGGCGGCGCACACCGCATCCAGCCCGTGACCGCTCGTGACCGCGAATGCGCCCACCCAGTCCCGTGTTCCCGTGGAGTGCGGCGCCACGAAGTCGGACAGACACGAGTTGGCTCGGCCGGGTGGCTTCTCGAACTGCTGGCGCAGGCCGCGCATGACGGCCCGGACCTCCGTGCCGTCGGTCGCGTCGTAGATCTTGACGTCGTCGTCCACGGCGTTGGCCGGGAACAGCCCAACGACGCCCCGCGCCCGGAGGAGCCGCTCCGTCATGATCCGGTCGAGGAGCCGTTCCGCATCGGCGAACAGCGCGCTCGCGTGCTCGCCCACGGTGGGATCGCTCAGGATGGCCGGGTACGTGCCGGCCAGCTCCCACGCGCGGAAGAACGGTGTCCAGTCGATGTAGGCGCGCAATTCCTCGATCGCGTAGTCGTCGAAGACGGTGATCCCCGGTTGCCGCGGCGGTGTGGGCTGGTGTTCGCCCCAATCGATCCGCGTCCGGCGCTCGCGCGCTTCGTCGAGGGGAAGCAGCACCGTGCCGGCTTCCCGGGCGCCATGCCGCTCGCGAATCCGTTGGTAGTGGGCCTCGGTGTCGCTGAGGAATCCCTCTCGGCGCTCGGCGCTGAGGAGATGGCCCACGACGCCAACGCCCCGTGACGCGTCGAGCACGTGCACCGTCGGGCCCTGATAGGCCGGCGCGATCTTCACCGCGGTATGCGCGCGGGACGTCGTGGCCCCGCCGATCAGCAAGGGAATGCGGAAGCCCTGACGGGTCAGCTCTCGCGCGACATGCACCATCTCGTCGAGGGACGGCGTAATGAGCCCCGACAACCCGATCGCGTCCGCCTTGCGTTCGCGCGCCGTGTCGAGAATCCGCTGGGCCGGAACCATCACCCCTAGGTCCACCACCTCGTAGTTGTTGCAGCGCAGCACGACCCCCACGATGTTCTTGCCGATGTCGTGCACGTCCCCCTTCACCGTCGCGAGCACCAGCGTGCCCACGTGGCGGATCCCGCCTCCCTTCGTCTCGGCCTCGAGGAACGGGGTCAGGTAGGCGACCGCCTTCTTCATCACGCGCGCGCTCTTGACCACTTGCGGGAGGAACATCTTTCCCGCCCCAAAGAGATCGCCGACGACGTTCATCCCGTCCATCAACGGCCCTTCGATGACGGCAATCGGCCGGCCGTAGTGCCGCCGGGCCTCCTCCGTGTCCTCTTCGATGTGATCGGCGATCCCCTCGATCAGCGCGTGCCGCAGGCGGTCGCCAATGGGGAGGTGCCGCCAGGCAGGGTCGGCGCGCGTCTCGACGGTCGAGGATCGGAGGCGCTCGGCGAACGTGGTGAGGCGCTCGGTTGCGTCGGGCCGGCGATTGAAGAGCAGATCCTCGACGGCCGCGAGGAGGTCCTGCGGAATGTCCGCATAGACCGCGAGCTGTCCCGCGTTCACGATCCCCATGTCCATGCCGGCTTGGATCGCGTGATACAGAAACGCGGAGTGCATGGCCTCGCGCACTGGCGGACTGCCCCGGAAGGCGAATGAGAGGTTGCTCACGCCGCCGCTGACGAGCGTATGCGGAAGCGTTCGCTTGATCTGCCGCACCGCTTCGAGGTAGGCCAGCGCGTACGTGTCGTGTTCTTCAATCCCGGTGCCGATGGCGAAGATGTTCGGGTCGAAGATGATGTCCTCGGGTGGGAAACCGACGCGCTCGACCAGCAGCGCATAGGCGCGCGTGCAGATCGCCACCTTGCGCTCGACGGTGTCGGCCTGTCCCTCCTCGTCGAACGCCATGACGATCACGGCCGCGCCGAAGCGCCGGACCTCCCGCGCCTTGGCGAGGAAGTCGTCCTCTCCCTCTTTGAGCGAGATCGAGTTGACGATCCCACGACCCTGCAAGTTCCGGAGTCCCGTGGTCAGCACGTCCCAGCGTGACGAGTCGACCATGATCGGCACCCGCGCGATGTCGGGCTCGGCGGCGAGCAGGCGCAGGAAGCGTTCCATGGCCGCGCGGGAATCGAGCATGCCCTCGTCCATGTTGACGTCGAGGATCTGGGCGCCGTTTTCCACCTGTTGTCGGGCGACCTGGAGCGCTGCGTCGTAGGCGTCTTCGCGAATCAGCCGCGCGAATCGCGAGGATCCCGTGACGTTGGTACGCTCGCCGACGTTCACGAACAGCGCGTCCCGGCGCAGGTTGCACGCCTCGAGCCCGCTGAGCCGGCAGATCGGCTCGATGCTGGGGACGAGTCGCGGGGCGTGGTCCCGGACGGCAGCCGCGATTGCGCGGATGTGATCCGGGGTCGTACCGCAGCAGCCGCCCACGATGTTCACGAATCCCGACGCGGCAAACTCCCCGATGAGCTCCGCCATTTCGTCGGGGGTCTGGTCGTATCCCCCGAACGCGTTGGGGAGGCCGGCATTGGGATGACAGCTCACGAAGACGTCGGAGAGGCCGGCCAACTCTTCCACGTAGGGGCGCAGCTGGCGGGCCCCGAGCGCGCAGTTGAGCCCCACCGAGAGTGGCGCGGCGTGACGGATCGAGTTCCAGAAGGCCTCGACCGTTTGCCCCGAGAGGGTGCGGCCACTCTGATCGGTGATCGTCCCCGAGACCATGATTGGGATAGCGAGCTTCCGAGCATCGAGCAGGCCGCGGACGGCGTAGAGCGCGGCCTTGCAGTTCAAGGTGTCGAATACCGTCTCGACCATCAGCAGGTCGACGCCCCCGTCGAGCAGCGCGCCGGCCTGTTCGCCGTAGGTGGCGACGAGCTCGTCGAAGGAGACGTTGCGGAACCCGGGGTCGTTCACGTCCGGCGAGAGCGAGGCGGTACGGTTCGTCGGTCCCAGGATGCCGGCCACGAAGCGCGGCCGGTCCGGGGTCCGCGCCGTGGCGGCGTCCGCCGCTTCCCGCGCGAGACGGGCCGCGGCCCGGTTCATCTCGACGACCAGATGACCGGTGCCGTAGTCCCCCTGCGAAATCGCCTGGGCGCTGAACGTGTTCGTTTCGATGATGTCGGCGCCGGCGGCGACGTACGCGCGGTGCACGTCGGCGACGATGTCGGGTTGCGTGAGGCTCAGGATGTCGTAGTTCCCACGCAGTTCACGGGGGTGCGCCGCGAGCGGGGTTCCGCGGAAATCCGCCTCCTCCAGACCCCGTGCCTGGAGCATGGTGCCCATGGCCCCATCCAGGAGCAGGATCCGTTGCCGGAGGAGGTCTGGGAGGGGGACGCGCGACGTCGCCCGGCCGGCCCGTCTTGGCGTCCGGCCCGCTCCACCGCGTGCCGTGTTCCGCGCTTTGCTGCCCATCCGACTCCCCCAAAAAGCAGAATCCCCGGTCGCCAAACGCGGCCCCGGGGGTCCGGCTGTTTAGCGACTTGTTTAGCGTGGCTGCAAGCTGCCGCAAATCACCACGTGCACCAGTTGTGCATCCAATCTAACAGGCGAGGGTCCGTCCGTCCAAGCCGCCGATTGCTACCCCCCTTCACTTTTTCGGGCCGGCGGCACAGAGTCATGGAGGCGCGTACCGGGAGGGGCGGATGCTGGAGGCGGCGGAAGTCGGCAACAAGCTCGACAAGAAGACGTTTCGCAAAGCGGCACCGAAGGTCCGAACGGCGTTGCTGGAGGTGCAAAAACGCCTAGCGGGAACGTCGCTCGCCCCGATCATCGTCGTCGGCGGGGCGGAGGGCGCGGGAAAGAGCGAGACCGTGTCGCTGCTGCTCGAATGGATGGACACCCGCGGCATCGAGACGAACGTCGTCTGGGAGCCGCGCGACGAGGAACGCGAGCGGCCGGAGTACTGGCGGTTCTGGCGGTTGCTCCCGCCCCGTGGCAAGATCGGGATCTTCTTCGGTTCGTGGTACACCCGGCCGATCGTGGACCACGCGTTCGACCGGATCGATGCCGCCACGTTCGAGCGCGCCATGCGGAGGATCCGGGATTTCGAGCGGCTGCTCACGTACGAGACCGGGCCGGTGCTCAAGTTCTGGCTCCACCTGAGTCGGGCTCAGGAGCGAAAGCGGCTGAAGCAGTTTGCCAAGGATCCGCGCCTGCGCTGGCGGCTCCACAAGAACGCCAAGAAGTACTTCCAGCACTATGACGACTTCCGGCCGGTGGACGAGGAGATGTTGCGGCTGACGAATACCGGCTACGCACCGTGGACGGTGGTGGAAGCGGCGGACGACGAGTATCGCAACCTCACAGTTGCCACGACCGTGCTCCAGGTGCTGGAGGAGGCGGTGGCGGAGGCGGAGGCGCGGGCTCGCGCGACGCGGCCGCACAAGCCACCGGCCCTGCCCAAGCCGAAGCGCGCAAACGTGCTGCGAAACCTGGACTTGGCCAAGAAGCTGTCGCAGAAGCAGTACGACCAGCGTCTCGGTGCTGCGCAGGCCGACGTCGGCCGGCTCACCCGCAAGCTCGCGAAACGCGAGCGAGCCCTGTTGGCGATCTTCGAGGGACCGGACGCCGCGGGGAAGGGCGGGGCCATCCGCCGTCTCACGGGCGGCATGAGCCCGTACCACTATCGCGTCATTGGCATTGCCGCGCCGACCGACGAAGAACGTGCCCATCCATATCTCTGGCGATTCTGGCGGAATCTCCCGCGCCACGGACGGGTCACGATC
This sequence comes from uncultured Gemmatimonadaceae bacterium, assembly GCA_964459705.1. Taxonomy (GTDB): domain Bacteria; phylum Gemmatimonadota; class Gemmatimonadetes; order Gemmatimonadales; family GWC2-71-9; genus JAOTWJ01. The sequence goes on from CAYWNR010000097.1 coordinate 5,574, forward strand.
TACGATCGGTCGTGGTACGGTCGCGTGCTCGTCGAGCGGCTCGAAGGATTCGCGCGGCGGGAGGAGTGGCAGCGGGCCTACGACGAGATCAACGAGTTCGAGGAACAGCTGTCGGAAGGTGGCGTGATCGTGATGAAGTTCTGGATCGCGATATCCGCCGACGAGCAGTTACGGCGGTTCAAGGAACGGGAAGTGACGCCGTTCAAGCAGTACAAGATCACGGAGGAAGACTGGCGCAACCGCGCCAAGTGGGAAGGCTACGAGGCCGCGGCCTGCGACATGATCGAGCGGACGAGCACGTCGGTCGCCCCGTGGACCCTGGTCGAGGGAAACGACAAGCACATGGCTCGGGTCAGGGTGGTCGAGACGGTGAGGGATCGCCTGCGCAAGGAGCTGTGAGCCCGCACGATGCGACGCCCTGGCGGGTGGCGCTCCAGCGGGCGCTGCGGCGGCGGTGCCCCGCCTGCGGCGCCCGCGTGTTCGACACGTACTTCCGGCTGCGGGCCGTGTGCCCGGGCTGCGGGCTGCTCACCGATCGAGGGGAACCGGACTACTTCCTGGGTGCTCTCTTGCTCAACCTGATCGCGGCTGAGTCGATCCCGCTCGCGGTCGTCCTGGTGCTCGGAATCGCGACAGGCCCCGCCCCATCCTGGCCGCTGCTCCTCGTCGTCGGCCTCACGCTCGCGGTCGTTTCGCCCGTCGCCTGCTACCCGTTTGCGAAGACGCTCTGGCTCTTTGCCGACATGCGGATTCGCGCGCCGGTGTGGGTGAGCGACACCGTGCGTCCAGACAGCTGACGCCGGCGCACCGCGTCGTGGCGCGAGCGAGCGGGCCCAGCCGCCGGGAGCGCATCTACGCCATCGTGCGCTCCATCCCGCTCGGCCGCGTCGCCACCTACGGGCAGGTAGCCGAACTGGCGGGGTGCCCCGGCCACGCACGGCTCGTGGGATACGCGCTCGCCGCCCTCGACGCGGACAGCAACGTCCCCTGGCACCGGGTCGTGAATGCCCGTGGCGAGATCAGCTTGCCGTCCGGCGGGCACCCCGCGCGCGCCCAGCGCGCGCGCCTGGAGGCCGAGGGCATCGCGTTTCAGCGGGGGCGCATCCCGCTCGACCGCTACCGCTGGCGTGGTCGCGCCCGGCGGAAGGAGCCGGAGGGTCTGCACCGCCGCGGAGTCCGCGAGTGAACTCGCGGCTCGGCCTCTGCCGCTGAAGCGGCGTCCGCGCGCCGCCAGGGAAGAGCAGGATCGACAGCGCGGCACGCCGTTGCGGCGCCGGCAGATTCAGTCTGCCTGCTGGGTCATCTCCCAGAGCAGGTCCACCGCGCGCGCCAGCGTGGCACGGTCCGCGGCGCGCAAGCGGCCGATATCGGTGGCGAGCCGCCGCACGCGCCGGGCGCGGCCCGCCGCCAGCAAGCGTCGGCCGGCGGCCGTAGCCCGCACGCGGGTCACTCGGCGGTCCGTGGGGTCCGGGACGCGTTGCAGGAGGCCGGCGCGCTCGAGGCCCTGCACCAGTCTCGTGACGGTCGGGGCGCGCACTTGCTCCGCGGCCGCCAGCTCCGACAACGTCAGCGGGCCGCGGAAAACGACGACCGACAGCGCGGACAGGCGCGGCGCACTGAGGCCGGTTTCCACATCGACCGTCCGGAGGCGTCGCAACAACCGGATGGCCGCGGAATGCAGGCGATCGGCCGTTTGCAGGGTGGCCTGGGTCGGGGATTGACGAGACGGGGCGCGGGGCATAGTGTTTTACTTAGCTAAGCTAAGTAATTACGCCTGCGACCGCAACCTGGAGGTCCCATGCCTGGCTCCCAGCCGTTCGGACTCGACCGCATCGGCCAGATCTACGTGACCGCCCACGACCTGGACCGCGCGGTCGCGTTCTACCGCGATCGCCTGGGCATGCGGTTCCTGTTCCAGGTTCCCTCGATGGCGTTCTTCCAGTGCGGGGACGTGAGCGTCATGCTCGGCACGCCCGAGGCGCCCGAGTTCGACCACCCCGCGTCCATTCTCTACTATCTGGTCGACGACATCTCGACCGCGCATCGCACGCTGATCGAGCGTGGCGTGACGTTCATCCGGGACCCCGCGCTCACACACCGCGCGCCCGATCACGAGCTGTGGATTGGATTCTTCAAGGATAGTGAAGAGAACACGGTGGCGATCATGGCCCGAAAACCGTTGGCCGATGCCCGGTAGCCGTTGGCCGACAGCCGATAGCCGATAGTAGTTGGTGGTTGGTGGTTGATAGTCGGTGGTTGGACGCCGGTGGTGGGTGCCTTACTCCCAGACCGTGGAAGCCGCCCAACCAACCACTAACCACTAACCACAGACCACCAACCACCAACCCTCACTGCCCTTGCAGCAGCACCGTCACCGGGTCCGCCGGGCCGCCGTCAATCGCGACACGCTTGCGGCGGCTACCCGCGCCGGAGAGGATCGTGACGGCGTTTTGTGGAACCCCGAGGCGATCCGCGAGGAAGCGGACGAGCTCGGCGTTGGCGGCCCCGTCCACGGGCGGGGCATGCACCCGGATCTTGAGGGCGTCTCCGTAGCGGCCCACCGCTTCGGTCCGGGCCGCGCGGGGTTGTACGTGCACGGCGAACACGACGGGAGTCCCAGCAGGTTGTCGGCTCACGTTCTATGTCTCGCCGTTCCTCGATTGCGCACATCCGGTTCTGACAAGGCCACGCCACGTCCGGCCTGAGTAGGAAATAGATAACGCGTCCGCGCGTGGGGAGTCCAGTGACCTTCTCGTGGTGCTAGCCGCCCTGACTGCCCTCGCTGCCCTGACTGCCCTCACTCCCTTTCCTGCCTTTCCCTCACTCCCCTTCCTGCCCTCACCGCCCTCACACCCCTAACTTCCCTCCATGCGCCCGCTCGCGCGCGCTCTGCGCCGCCTTTGGCGGAAACGTCTCTGGTTCGTCCACGATGCTGGATACGCGCAGACGATTCCGCGCATCCCGCTCGACCCCGAGCGAGGGGAGCGCGTGCTCACCTTCTTGCGTGACGAAGGGCTCGTCGGCCGGAGTGCCGTTATCTCGCCTCAACCCGCGAGCGTCCGACAGCTCCTCCGGGTGCACACCGCCGAGTACGTCGCGTCGCTCGACCGCGTGGAGGTGGTTTCGCACGCGGTCGGGGTTCCCTTGACCGAGGTCGAACGGCAGCGGGCGCTCGAGCACCAGCGCCTCGTGACCGGCGGGACGGTGGAGGCCGCGCAGCTGGCACTGCGCACGGGGCGCCCCGCCGTGAATCTGGGCGGTGGGCTGCATCATGCGACGCCCACGCAAGGGATGGGGTTCTGCTTGATCAACGACGTGGCGGTGGCCATCGCCGAGGCCCGCGGTCGGGGATTCGACCGACCGGTGCTCGTCGTGGATCTCGATCTTCACGATGGGAACGGTACGCGCGCCGTGTTCCGTGACGATCCGTCGGTGTACACGTTCAGCATTCACAATCAACATTGGGAGCCCCAAGGCGGTGTAGCCAGCACTGCTATCGCTTTGGGGGCCGGGATCGGTGACGATGAGCTGCTGGAGGTGGTACATGACGCGCTGCCACCGGTACTGGCCGATCATCGTCCGGGTCTGGTCATTTATGTGGCCGGCACGGACGTGGCGGAGGACGACCGATTGGGTGACTGGCGGATGTCCGCGGCCGGCGTCTTCGCGCGCGACCGGCTTGTGACGAGTCTCGTGCGTCGTCAGGAGGCGTCACCGCCCCTCGTGGTGGTCCTTTCCGGTGGCTACGGCCGCGGCGCCTGGCGGTACTCGGCGCGTTTCCTATCGTGGCTCGCCGGTAGTCACGTGCTCGAACCCCCCGACGAGCTCGAGCTCACGCTGCGTGCCTATCGGAAGACGGATCTCCAGGTCGGGGACGCGGACGACTGGGGACTGACCGAGGCGGACCTCTTTGCCGTCGTGCCGGGCGCCGGGCCGCCGCCGCGTGTGCTGGGGGCGCTCTCGCGCTTGGCGATCGAGCTTTCGCTTGAAGAGGTGGGGATTCTCGGCCGTGTGCGGGACTTCGGATTCCCGGACCCCGTGGTCGACATCGTCTTCGGTGGAGATTTCGGCGATACGATCCGGTTGCTGGACGGCGGAGAGCACCGCGACCTCTTGATGGAGCTGCGCGTCAGCCGGAACCGGCGTATGCTGCCGGGCATGGAACTGCTCTACGTCGAGTGGCTTCGTCTCCAGAACCCGCG
>CAYWNR010000098.1:0-1472 GCA_964459705.1 uncultured Gemmatimonadaceae bacterium
GCCGGAGATCATCACGTTGTCCGGTTTGATGTCGCGGTGCACGATGCCGCGCTCGTGCGCGTAGGCGAGCGCGTCCACCACCTCGCGCAGGATGCGGACGGCGTCGGCGATGGGCAGCTGGCCCTCCCGTCGCATCCGCTCGCGCAGCGACTCGCCCTCCACGAACGGCATGACGTAGTAGAGGAAGCCGGCGGACTCCCCCGAGTCGTACAGGGACAGGATGTGCGGATGATTGAACTGCGCCACGATCTTGATCTCGCGCGGGAACCGGTCCGGTCCCAGCACGGCCGCCAGCTCGGGCCGCAGCACCTTGAGCGCGACCTTGCGGTCGTGCTTGTCGTCGGTGGCGAGATAGACGGTGGCCATGCCGCCGGCCCCGACCTCGCGGTCAACGGTGTAGCGGCCTGAAAGCGCGGCTTTCAGGCGGTCTGCGATGTCTGCCATTGGCTGGGTGGCTCCCTGGGGGTGGCGCCGGGACGTAAGCTAACCCTTCGGGGCGGAAGGGCTAGCTTGGCTGCGCCGTGCAGGGTGCAGCGGGCACGTGCAGCGTAGCTCCCTGCGGCCGGCAGCGATTCGGCCTGCCACACCCCGGCACGCGGCGCTAGGCGTCCCCGAGCGCTTCGAGGTCGGCAAGGTCCTTCGTTCTCCCGCTCGCGCGTTTGTTGCGAATCAAGGCCTCGCGTCCGAGAAACGGCACGCGCACGTCCTCGAAGAGGTCTTCGACGCGCCCTTCCCAGGCGTCCGCGAACGAGATCCCACTGACGCCCGTCAAGATGTCGATTCGGTAGGGCGGCAAGCCGAACTGCGCGACGACGTCGGGTCGGGTGAAGTCGGCCTCGTGGATCTCGAGCGTGTCCAGCGGCGCCCCGAAGGCGGCGAGCGCGGCCCACACCCGTTTTGCATTCTCAGGGGACGGGTCGACCCAGACATCGAGGTCCACCGTGGCACGCGGCACCCCATGCAACGCCAACGCGTGCGCGCCCACGATGAGGAACCTGGCCTTGGTGTTGACCAACTCGGCGACGAGATCGCGAAAATCCTCGACCACGGATGCCTCAGTCGCGATCCGGTCGGGCGGCGAGCGACGTGACCACGACGGGCATCGTCGCGCGCGTGTACGACGGGAGTGGCCGGCGCGTCAGGGCCCACGCACTCTCGCTCAATCTGGCCACGAGAACGATCCGTTCCGACGCCGTCCCCGCGACGCGGGCCTCTCCCGCCTCACGACTGTGAAGCGGCACTACGCGCACCGTCATGTCGCTGCGGTCTCTGGGCATGACTGAAATCTAGCGCCTCCAAGCCCGTGGCGTCGGGGTCACGGCACGGGGTAGCGGTCGAATCGTCAGGGCCACCGTACGCCGGGGACGAGAACGTCCGGCCACGGAGGTCCTTCGTGGCCGCTCGCCCGCGATTGTCGTCGCTCCTCATCCTTCACCGCCTTCCCTCGCCTGTCGCCGTAACGCACCACCCAG
>CAYWNR010000098.1:1572-9626 GCA_964459705.1 uncultured Gemmatimonadaceae bacterium
TCGCTCCTCATCCTTCACCGCCTTCCCTCGCCTGTCGCCGTAACGCACCACCCAGAACGTTCCCCGGCAGCAACAGGGCCAGGAACACGAGGTGGTACCACACCGGAAGCATCGCCCAGTAGCTCACTTCGAAGCCGATACCGATAGCAAGTTGCAGGACTCCCAAGGCAAAGGCGTGGCGCACCGGCTGCGCGCGCGCGATCCGGGCGGTGAGGTACCCGGCCGCTACCGAGAACACGACGCTCATCACGATGTAGGTCACGAGCACCGGTACGTGACCTAAGTAGCGCGCGGGGTCGATGATCTGCGGAAACGCGGCTTGCATCCCCAGCGTGAACGGAATCCACAGGGCGGTCCAGAGCACCGCGCCCGCAAGGACGGCCAGGATACTGCGTACCATGAACACCTCCACAACCGGGTTGACGGGCCGAGAATATGTGATAGTTTTATAACATATGCAACCCCGCGGCCGCACGAACCTCGAGCCCGTCTGGCGCGCACTGGCCAACCCCGTGCGGCGCCGTCTCCTCGATCTCCTGCGGGACGGCCCGCAACCCACCGGGGCGCTCGCCCACGCGTTCCCCCGCCACTCCCGCTTCGCGATCATGCAACATCTCGGCGTACTCGAGGGGGCCCACCTGGTGATCCGCCGTCGGGATGGCCGCACCACGATGAACTATCTCAATCCCGTCCCGATCCAGCAGATTCACGACCGGTGGGTGAGCCGCTATCAGCAGCCCTGGACGGAATCGCTGGTGGATCTCAAGGACCAGCTGGAACGTGACGCCGGCGCCAAGGCCGGCTGACCCTTCTCCCGCCTGGAGCCCCCATGCCCGACCCCGGCGCCATCACGCACGTGCTGTCCATCGACATCGAGGTTCCCATCCAGCGGGTGTGGAACGAGATCACCAAGACCGGGAGCATCCAGCGTCCGCTGTTCAACACCGTGCTCGACACCGACCTCACGCCTGGCAGCCCGCTGCGGTACTACAGCCCCGACAAGAAACGGGTGTTCATCGTCGGCGAGGTCGTCGAGGTGGATCCACCACGGAAATTCTCGCACACGCATCACTTTGTGCCGAACGGTCACGAGCCCAAGACTCTCGTAACCTGGGAGCTCACGGAGACCCCGAGCGGCTGCCGGATTACGCTCACGCATAGCGGCTTCACGAGCGCCCACAAGGCACCGGAGAAGCAGAAGGGTGGCTGGCAGCAAATCCTCCAGCTGCTCAAGCGTGAACTGGAGACGGGCACGATACCGCTGAGCACTCGGCTCATGTACGCCGTCATGGGACTCACGATGTGGATGCTGCCCAAGTCCACGAAGGTGACGGAGGTGGACAAGGTGGTGTGGTAGCGCCCCTCGCCTCCACGCCAGGCTGGGGACCGCCTGGGCGGAGGGGCGGGGCGGAAAGCAATTGCACCGTCTACTTCGTCGTGCGGCGTGCAGCGTGCAAGCGTGCAGCGTAGCTCCCTGCGGGAGGCAGCTACGCTGCACGCTACACGCTGCACGGGGTTTAGATTCTCCCCCCGTGATCTCCGCCTCCAACCTCGCCAAATCGTACGGCAACCGGACCCTGTTCTCCGGCGCCTCGTTCCAGTTGAACCCGACCGAGCGGTACGGGCTCGTGGGCGCCAACGGCTCCGGGAAGACCACGCTGCTCCGCATCCTGAGCGGCGACCTCACGCCCGACGACGGCACCGTGTCCGTGGCCAAGCGCCTGCGGCTCGGCGTGCTGCGGCAGGATCAGTTCGCCTATGGCGAGCAGAGCATCCTCGAGGTGGCGCTCCAGGGGAACCCGGAGCTGTGGGACGCGATGGCCGAGCGGGAGACGCTCCTGGCGAACGCGGACGAGTCGTTCGACGCCCACCGGTTCGCCGAGTTGGAGGAGGTCGTCCACCGGCACGACGGATACACCGCGGAGGCACGCGCGGCCACGATCCTCGAGGGGCTGGGGCTTCCCACGGCCGTGCATCGCGAGCCCATCTCCACGCTCTCGGGTGGGTTCCGGCTGCGGGTGCTCCTGGCGCAGGTGCTCGCGAGCGACCCCGACGCCCTGCTGCTGGACGAGCCGAGCAACCATCTCGACATCCTGTCGATCCGCTGGCTCGAGAAGTTCCTGCGCGACTTCGCCGGGACGGTGCTGGTCATCTCGCACGACCATCGCTTTCTCGACAACGTGGCGACCACCATTCTCGACGTCGACTACGAGACGGTCCTGTCGTACCCGGGGAACTACACCGACTTCCTCGCGGCCAAGGAGGCCGAGCGGGAGCGCCGGGTGAACGATATCGCGGCGCGCGAGCGGGAGATTGCGCACCATCAGAAGTTCGTGGACCGCTTCCGCGCCAAGGCCAGCAAGGCGCGTCAGGCGCAGAGCAAGGTGCGGATGATCGAGAAGAAGGCCGAGGCGCTGGAAGAGCTGCCGCAGACGTCGCGGCGCTACCCCACGTTCCGCTTTCAGCCACGCCGCGACAGCGGGCGCGATGTCCTGACCGTGAAGGGTGTGAAGAAGGCGTTCGGCAGCAACGAGGTGCTGCACGGGGTGGATCTCACCGTGGTCCGCGGCGACCGCCTGGCCATCATGGGGCCGAACGGGATCGGGAAGTCGACGCTGCTCAGGATCGTGATGGGCAAGCTCGAGGCGGACGCGGGGGAGGTGGCGTGGGGCTACGAGACTCAGCCCGGCTACTTCGCACAGGACCACCAGGAGGAATTCGAGACGCGAAGCGGCACCGCGGAACAGTGGGTCTGGGGCTACTGTCCCGAGCGCGACTTCGGCTGGGTGCGCGGAGCCATGGGCGCCATGCTCTTCACCGGAGACGACGGCAAGAAACCCCTGAGCGCGCTGTCCGGCGGCGAGATCACACGCCTCGTGTTCACGCGCCTCGGTATCGAGCGCCCCAACGTGCTCGTGCTCGACGAGCCCACCAATCACCTCGATCTCGAATCCATCGAGGCGTTGGTCCAAGGACTCCAGGCGTACACCGGCACGTTGATCCTGGTCTCCCACGACCGGTGGTTCGTGAGCCAGCTGGCCACCCGCGTGCTCGAAATCAGGCCCGACGGGATTACGGACTACCCCGGCACGTACGAGGAGTACGTCCACGCCTGCGGCGACGACCACCTCGACGTCGATCGGGTCGTGCTCAAGGCCAAGAAGGAGAGCAAGCGGACGGACAAGCCGCCGTCAAAGCCACGGCAGCAATCCCAAACTGCCACGAGCCCAAAGCGCGCCCTCGAGCAGCTCCGCAAGCGCCTCGGCACCGTCACCGAGCGCATTCAGGCCGCGGAAGTCCGGGTGCGGGAGATCGACGAGCTGTTCTGCGCGCCGGACTACTTCACGCGGACGCCGGCCGACGAGGTGCGCGCGCGCCAAACCGAGCGGAAGGACGTGCAGGAATCCCTCGCCGAGCTCATGACCGAGTGGGAGGACGTCGAACGGGAGATCGCGGCGCTGGAGAAACGGATCGAAGGCGCCGACTGAGACGACTGCAGCGTGTAGTGGATAGCGTATTGCGGAACAACACCCCGGGGTCGTGACGCCACACCCTGTACGCTCCACGTTTCCGCCTCACTTCGCGGCCGCGTCGAGCTTCGCTTCCGCGGCCTTGAAGCGCGGATCCGCGCGAACCGCCGCCAGCTGTGGCTCGCGCTCGATGCTCTTGGGCGAGTAGCCACCCTCGAGACTTCGCACCAGCCAGCTGACCGCGGCGTCGCGGTCGCCGATCTCTTCGGCGATCTGGGCAAGCGAGAACATCAGGTCCGCGTCGTCACCGACGTCGCGGGACAGCCGGCCCAGGATTTCCCGCGCGTCGTCCCGCTTCCCGACGACCGCGTACGCGAACGCGAGATTCGACAACGCCGTCGATTCGGTCGGGTCCACCCGCAGCTCGGCCAGTTCCAGCTCGATGCATCGCTCGTAGGCGGCCCGGGCTTCGGAGGTCTGCCCCGGCAGTCGCCGGAGCGCGTCTCCCAGGTTCCGCCACAGGAGCCCGTCCCGTTCTCGCAGCTTCACGGCCTGGCGGAACCGTTCCGCCGACGACGCGTAGTCGCCCTCGAAGTACTCGACCGTTCCCAGATTCGACAACGCGCCGGCGTTGGGCTCGATGTCCACCGACCGCTGGAACATGGCCTTGGCTTCATCCCACCGGTCGAGGAAGAAGTAGATCGCGCCCGCGTTGCGGAACACGCCGCTATTGCCGGGCGCCAGCTCGCCGGCTCGCACGTAGAGCGAGGCGGCCTCGGGGTAGCGTGCCTGCTGGTAGCGGAGAAACGCGAACACGCTGTAGCCACGCCAGTAGAACGGTTGCTGCGTGGTCAGGGTCGTGAGCACCCGTTCCGCGTCGTCGAAGCGCTTGAGGCGCTGGTAGGCCGACGCCAGCTGCAGCTCGGCGGCGGTGTGGTACGGGTCGAGCGCGAGCGCGCGCTGCGCGTTGGCCAGGGCCTCCTCGGGGCGACCCGTGCCGTTGCTGATGAGCGCGAGCGTCGTCCAGACATCGGGCAGCGAGTCGTTGAGCGCCAGCGCCCGCTGGCTCGCCGCAATCGCACGCTCCACCAGGGCCGTGTCCCGCGACTCGTCGTACTCCAGCCAAAAGGCCTCACCCATCCCCGCATAGGCGAGGGCGAACGTCGAGTCGGCCGCCAGCGCGTCGCGGAACCACCCGATGGCGGTCGCGAGATCCGCCCCCGTCCGGTTGGACCGTTGCAGCACGCCGCGCCCCTGGACGTAGAACTCGTACGCGCCGGCATCACGGGTTCCGCCGGGTGTGGGCGCGGCCAGCTGTTCGGCGGAGGCATCGAGGCCGAGCATATCCAACGTCTGCGCCACCGTCCGACCCTGCCACGCGTCGACATCGCCGACCGGCGCCTCGATCACGCTGGAACGGAGTTGGCGAAGCGTGACCGCATCCACGAGGTTGAGCGTCAACCGGAGCTGCGCTCCCGTCCGCTGGAGCGTCCCGGTCACGGCGAGCGTCGCGTTCAGCTGCGCGCGCGCCTTCGCGGCCGACCCGATGTCCAGCTCGCGGATCTCGTTGGGAGGAATCACCCAGATCGGCGGCTCGGCATCGCGCGTGAGCTCGGTGAGGCGGCTCGCGAGAATCTCCACCAGTCCATCACCGAAGGCGCGCGTCTCGTCTCCACCACCAATGTCCGTCAGCGGAACGACGGCCACCACCCGGGGCGCCGCGCCGTGCGGCATGGCGCGCCATCCGAGCCAGGCCACCGCCGCCAGCAGCACCACCGCCGTCGCGCCAACCAGGGGACGGCTGATCCGCCGCCGCCGGGTCCGCAGCGCGGCGCCCACGGTCGTCCCGGCCCCGGGAGTCGCGAACGGCTCGAGCGCCTGGACGATGTCGTCGGCCCGCTGCCACCGCCGGGCAGGTTCTTTCTCGAGACAGCGCATCACGATATCGCCGAGCGCGGCCGGAACGTCGGGCCGGACGTCCCCGATCGGTGTCGGAACGCGCGTGAGGTGGGCCGCGAGTAGCTGCTGCGGGCTCTCATCCGCAAACGGCGGCCGGCCGGCCAGGAGCTCGTACGCCATCACGCCCAGCGCGTAGAGGTCGGCGCGGTGGTCCACCTGCGGATCCGCGGCAATTTGCTCCGGCGCCATGTAGGTCGGCGTCCCCAAGGACATGCCCGCGGACGTGAGCGGCGACGCGCTCTTGGCCTGGCTCACGGCCTTGGCCACGCCGAAATCCGCCACCAGCGCATGGCGCCCGGACATCATCACGTTGTCCGGCTTGATGTCCCGGTGCACGACGTCCCGCGCGTGCGCATAGGCCAGCGCGTCCGCCACCTCGTGCAGGATACGCGCGACCTCGGCGGGCGCCAGCTGGCCGTCGCGCCGGAGCCAGTCGCGCAGCGACTCGCCCTCCACGTACGGCATGACGTAGTAGAGCAACCCATCCGCCTCGCCCGAATCGTGGAGCGGCAGGATGTGTGGATGCTGGAGCTGGGCGGCGATCTCGATTTCGCGCCGGAACCGGTCGGGGCCGAGCGCGGCCGCTAGCTCCGGCTTCAGCACCTTGAGCGCCACCGCACGACCATGCTTCAAGTCGTGCGCCAGGTAGACCGTCGCCATGCCGCCCGCGCCGAGTTGGCGCTCGATGCGATAGCGGTCGGCGAGGGCGGCGGTGAGACGCTCGGTGATGCCGGTCATTTCACTCCGTCGTACAGCGTGTAGCGTGTAGCGTGTAGCGTACCTGGGGGAGTCGCTACGGCGCGGAGAGCCGCGTGCTCGAGTCCCGAGGATCCAGCACCTCGAGACCGAGACGTTTCAACTCCCGATTCACCGCCACGAGATCCGTCGCCCATACCTTGTCCAGCTGGTCCGTGTACCCTTTCAGCTCGGTCACCATGATCTGGAAGATCTCCTCCATGTTGTTGCCGGGACGCCCGTCACCGCGTTCGGACATGGAGAGGAGATTCGCCAGACGGTTGTTCACCTTGATGGGGAAGTTGAGCGGATCCTGTCCGCTCCGGTTCCGCACCTGATAGATGTTGGCCTCGACCTCCGATGCGTTGGCGACCAGCTGCTTGGCGGCCTTGGCGAGGCGCGCGTCCTTCGACTGCTTCAGCCGATCCTCGAGCTGTGCCTTCACTCGGCGGATGGCGATCACCGCCCCGTTGGCTTCGTTCACCTTGTCCCGCACGCGCCGGCCGAAGGCGTACTGCGCTTGGAGATCGGCATCGGTGACGTCGGTGATCAACGGGTTGCGACGCAGCTCGACGTGCGTCGTGGCCGTGCGCCCGTCGGCGGTGAGCCGAACCGTGTACGTACCCGGCGGCACGACGGGCGCCATCGTCCGGGCGCCCCAGAAGATCATGCCGGGGAACGCCGCCGCCGGATCGATCTGCAGATCCCACTGGAGCACGTTGAGTCCGGCCTTTGCGGGCATGGCGGGGCCGGCCCAGCGATCCCGCTCTTCCGAGGAATCGGCCGGCTCGTAGGTGCGGAGCACGGCACCGCTCGCGTCCAGGATCTCCAACTTCGCCGTCGTCGGAGCCTCGGCGAGCCACCACGACAGCGTCGCGCCGTTCGCGGAGCGGTATGCGACCGGCGGATCGAACAGGACTTCGCGTTCCGAGGTCAGCGTCGGGGTCGCCTGCCGCAGCGGCGCCATGTTGTCCAGCACCCAGAAGCCGCGGCCGTGGCTCGCAATCACGATCTCGTTCGCCTCGACGATCAGATCGGCCACCGGCACATCCGGGAATCCGGGATTGAGCGCCTGCCAGTTGGCGCCGTCGTCATACGAGAGGTACACGCCGTGCTGGGTGCCGGCGTAGAGCATCCCCTCGCGATTCGGATCTTCCCGCACGACGTGGACGTATGCGTCACTCCGGATGCCGTGCACGATCTTGGTCCACGTCTTCCCGAAGTCCGCGGTCTTCCAGATGTACGGCGCGAAGTCGTCCAGCAGCGGGCGCCGCACCGAGACGTACGCTCGGCCGGCGTCGAACGCGGAGGCGTCGATCTGGCTCACCCGTCCGAAGTCGGGCATGTCGGGCGGGGTGACGTTGGTCCACGTCGCGCCCCCATCCCGCGTCACGTACACGAGCCCGTCGTCGGAGCCGGTCCAGATGACGTTGATGTCCACCTTGCCCGGGCCCACGGAGAAAATCGTCCCGTACACCTCGGGACCGTTCATGTCGCCGGTGATAGGACCGCCCGAGTGGCCCAGCGTGCTGGGATCCGCGCGGGTGAGATCGCCGCTCAGCGCCTTCCACGTCTTCCCGCCGTCGGTCGTCCGCCAGAGGCGCTGCGACGACGTGTACAGCGTGTTCGGGTCGATGGGCGAGAAGATGATGGGGAAGGTCCACTGCCATCGTTCCTTCAGATCCTTGGCCGCCTCGCCCGAGTAGAACCACGGATAGGGATCGACCTCGCGCGAGGTGCCCAGGCGGCGGTTGTACTTGTCGATGTAGCCGCCGTTGTTCGTACCCGAGTAGAAGATGTCCACGTTCTGGGGATCCGCCGCGATGTAGCCCGGCTCTCCCCCACCGACGCTGTACGCGACTGCCATCGAGCCCTCAGTGGCGCTCCGGG
>CAYWNR010000099.1:0-6864 GCA_964459705.1 uncultured Gemmatimonadaceae bacterium
CCACCACCGCGGTCTTCCCCACCCCCGCCTCGCCCACCAGGATCGGGTTGTTCTGACGGCGCCGGGTGAGGATGTCCACCACCTGCCGGACTTCGAAGTCGCGCCCGAGCACGGGATCGATCTTCCCCTGCTTGGCTCGCTCGGTGAGGTTCTGTGTGAACTGGTCCAGGTTCGGGGTTTTCCCTCCGCCCGGTCGGGCGGCGCCCTCTCCCCGGCCCTCGGCCGAGGCCGCCGTGCCCGTTTCCTCGGCGGACTCCGCGACGATGTCCAGGAAGTCCTTCCGCAGGCTGTCACCCACGATCTTCGAGAACTCGCGACTCACCTCCAGCATCTGGCGCCGGAGTTCGTCGTTGGTGGCCAGGGCCACGAGCGTGTGTCCGATCCGCGTCTGGGATTCGTCGTAGTCGATCGAGCCGATCGTCCACGCTTCGGTCAACATCTTGACGAGGCCGGGCGACAGCGACGGGGTGCGGGCGTTGCCGGACTTGAACTTGTCGAGGGCCTTGGCCAGATCCCCCGCCAGCCGCGATCGATCCACGCCGAAGTGCTTGAAGATCAGCGCGCAGTCGCCGTCGGTGCTGTCGAGCGCCTTCATCAGGAAATGCTCGATCTCGACGTCGTAGTGGGTGCGCCCCAGGCACAGGCCGGCGGCCGCCTCGAGCGTGTGCCGGGCCTGCCCGTTCAGCTTGCTGATGAGTGACTTGAGATTGACGGTCATGCGCTGGTGCTCGCGGTTACAGGGTCAGGATCGTATCGTCGGGGTCGCGCGCCGGCGTCTCCGTGCGCACCCAGGTGCTCCATCCTAGCGGCAGGCCGTCTCCATCCTCCCCGCCGAGGATGCACGGAGGGACCTCGTCCCGTGCCAGGACCAACTGCACGCCGAAGTCGAGCACCTCGCCCCCATAGTAGCGTGTGACCTGGCGGAGCTCTTCGTGCGCCGCCCCCCCGGGAAGGAAGTCCTCGTAGCGGGCGCGGGAGAGCGGCCCCAGCCTGAGCCGCACCTTCGTCTGCCGGTCCCATACGGCGTCGCCCACCAGCGCGCCCAGGCCCAGCCGTCCCGCCACTCGCTCGTCGTCACTCACCACACACTGCGTCTCGCCCACGGGGGTATACCACTCACCCACGAACTGCTCCACCTCGACCGGCACGTCGAACACGCCTTCGAGCAACTGCTCCAATCCCAAGGCGGACCGTGGCTGTGCGAGCAGGAGCCCGGCATAAAACAGCAGGGGATCCCCGGGCCGGGCCTCCGCCCCGGCGGGCGGCTCGCCGGCCATCCCCACGAGATCGCGAACGTGTCGGCTGATCGGATCGCGCCCGTCCCGCTCGAAGCCGACCGGGAAGTGGGACTTCTCCCAGCTCCGGTAGAACAGCGACAGGATCCGGTGGTGGAAGATATCGAGAAAGTCCCGCAACCCGCGATCCCGCTTTTGCAGGCGCTGGGCCACGAGTTGCGTGTAGTGGTATGGCAGCACGCCCTGCGGCCCGATGAGTCCCAGGAAATTCACCGTCATCCGGAGCGCGCCATCCGGAAGCTGCTCGATCTCCTCAATCTCGCTCGCCGGGAAGGCCAGCGACGCGGCGACGCTGAAGCGGACGGACTCCTCGAGAGGATCGGCGAACTCGCCGACCTGACGCTTGCCCGGGGACCACAGGCCGAGGAGCCGGACTGCCTGGAAGAACTGATAGGCGGTGGCATCCCGGGCGAGGTCCGCCCGCCGGTCCCCGGTCACAGGAGCGGCTTCCAACCGGCTCGCGGCGGCCATTCGCGCAGGACCTGTTTGCGTTGCCGCGTGCGCGCCGCGAGAACGGAGAAGCTGTTCATCGAGCAATACAGCCCGAAGAAATGTTCCAGGACGCTGGCCAGCAGGTAGACCCCCCCGCCAGTGAAATGCTCTTCGTCGAACTCGATTTCCACCCGGTGCCCCCGCGCGAACGTGATGCCGTGGCTGCTGTCGAGGCGCGCGTAGCTGGGCGCGGCGGTCACGCCCTTGATGCCCTGGATGTGGTTCTCGCCGACCGCGGACTCCCCCGGGTTGTGCAGCCGCAGCAGTTCTTGAAGCCCCTCGGCCCCCTCCTCGACCAGGGAGGCGGAGTTGAGACTGAGTTGGGAAATCAGGCGCCACAGTTGCGGCTTCCCCAGCGGCGGCTGGATGACGGGCGTCGGCTTCACCAGCGTGGCGATGCGACGGATAGGGCCGCCTCCCGGCATCTCGAAATCCCCTTCGGGGACGCCAAAGGGGAGACGGCTGGGAAGGTCGGCGTTGAAGCAGGTGAGGTGGGCCGTCACGACCTCCGCCTCTGGCTCGGCCGGCTCTCCCGACGCGTTGGCGAAGGCGAGATACACGTCCGTGCCCAGGTCCGTGCGCCACCCGGCGGGACGCCGGCTGATCCGCCAGAATACTTGTGGCCCCCCGCCGTTCCGTGGACGCCGGTACGAATAGAACGGCTCGAACCGCCGAGGCTCGCCTGCCCCCGGGGTCACCGCAGTCACCTCGTCGACCGAATAGATCTCCGTGGTCGTGCGGCGGCGGGCGTCGGGACCGATGAGCGTCTCGTACTGCGTCTGGGTCAGAGCAATCGGCTCCGAGGTCTGCGGGAACAGGTTGATGACGGGGCAACAGCCCAGCTTGAACGTCTCACTCGTCACGCCGCTCTCGAGCGCCTGCCGCCGTTCGGCCCGCTCGAACGGCGCGATCAGGAGTATCACCTCGGCCTCGGAGCCGAAGCCCGCGGCCCGCACCTGATCGAAGCCGGCCAGATCCACGAACGAGAACTTCTCCGGAAACGTGAAGTACTCCTGTACCAGGCGGTGGGACAGCAGCGATTGCCGGGGATAGGGCAGCATGCCCTCGTCCTTGGCGAATCCCACGGGGCGCAGCATGGACGGGGGCAGGGTGATCGCCGCCCGCTTCGTCTTGGGAGCGGGATCGCGGATGATCACCTGCGTGCAGTTGCCGCAGAGCAGCTCGTACAGCGTCGAGACCAGCGCGCTCTCCCCGTTGAGATACAGCCGCAACGTGTCGAGCTCGAGCGTGCCGAAGGTCACGTCCGGGAAGCAGCGGAGCACGAGCCGCAGCGCTCCGACCGCGTCGGCCGCCTTGATCGGCGGTCGGAGTCGATCGGGCGTCACCCACTGCGCTTCGGCAACGGCCAGGGGCCACAAGGTGGTCTCGTAGCAGGTCCGGAACCGGCATGGCGTCCCGCCCACCGGGGCCGAATACAGCGACGACTCGCGCGGAATGTGGAATCCCGTCGTGAGCTTGCCCTGCTCGGAGTCCAACTCGAAGGTGACGATCGACATCGACGGAATCGGCCGCACGTGGTGCGGGTGGACCACCTGAAGCAACGCCTCGCTGATCTCGGAGAGGTCGTCGTCCAGCTTGAGGTGCACCCGGGCCGCCAAGAACGCGAATCCCTCGAGCAACCGCTCGACGTGCGGGTCCTCGCATTTGGCCGGCTCGAGCAAGAGGCGCGAGGCGACCTTGGGGTACTTCTGGGCGAACTCCGCCCCCATACGCCGCAGAAACGACAGCTCCCGCTCGTAGTAGTACAGCAGATCGTCACGCATGGACGTCCCCGTGCACCTGCATCCCTTTGGTGGCCTCGAGCACCGTGTCGAACGAAATCCGTTCGGGAACTGGGTCGAGGAGTAGCGTGCCTTCGATCATGAAGCGCAACTCGCCGAACTGGACGCGCTCGTCAGGGACCGCCACCACCTTCACCGCGGTCAACCGCGGCTCGAACAGGGCGACTGCGTCCTCGACCAATCGGGTCAGTCGGGCCTGGGTCTCGGGTGAGTCGCGACTCATGGAGGAGATGTCGGGCAACCCGAAATGGTAGACCGACTGCGCGACCTCATCGAGTCCTGGCGGGGCGGTCTCGGCCGTGCGCCGCGTGTTCAGGAGGGCTTCGAGGTCGCGACGCAGCGACTCCTTCAACGCGCGGACGGACTCGGCCCGAGACATCGGGCGCTCGGACGGATTCGTCGGGTCGTCGTCCACCAGCCGGTCGAGCACCGACTGCTGAACGGTGCGTTCAAGCTCCGCTTTCGCCATCGCTCGTCGTCGTCTCACCCACGGTCGTCGTCGACTCACCGACGGCGATCGCGAGCATCGGGTCGAGGCGGGAGATGCGCAGGAAGAGGGTCTGCAACACCGAAGGGTCGGCGCCCAAGCGCTGTTGGCATTGGTAGAGCAGGGCCAGCGGCTCCGCCACCACCGTTCCCGCCTCCCACGATTCCAACTGCTGGGCATCGATCTGTGCCACCAGCTGCTCCAGCGTGGGTGCGGCGACACTGGCGAGGCCCGCCTCCATCATGACCTTGGCGAGTTGAACCTGGCGCAGGAACCGGCCGCGCGGACTCCGCTCACGATCGAGCTCGCGTTGCAGCAGCTCGAGTCCAGCCTGCGTGCGGCCGGCACGCACCTCGGCGAGCGCCCGTTCGAGCGCGCGGTCGTGGGAGGGGTGCGCGGTGGGGGGCGGCGCCGCTCGGGGCGCTGGCTCGGTCGCGTCGGCCGATCCCTCGCCAACCAAGCCCTCCTCCCGCAGCCAGGTCACGGTCGACGGACCCGCAGTAGGCATGTCGTCCATCAGCGTCATGTCGATCAAGCCGGGGAGATCGGCCAGGAGCCGGCGCAGCTCCTCCCGAACCGCGCGGGCCACCACGTCGTAATCCGGACCGAGACCGACGCACGCGTTGAGGACATAGCGCTGGAGATCCAGCCACCCGCGGCCGGCAGGGGTCGCCATGATCGTCTCCGCCGCCTCGAGCAACTGGGTCCAGTCCTGGTCCAAGAGCAGGCTCTTGAGCTGGCTGCGAGACTGGGTGGGCGGCGCTTCCAGGAGCCGTGGGTCCAGGTCCGGTCCCTCGGCCCGCAGCTCCCCCCACCGGAGCACCCGCAGCGCGAGGTACGCCACCGGGCTCGTCGGTTCGTTCCGCCGCAGGAAGCGAGCGGCACCGACGATGCGCCGGATCGCATCGGCGCGGTCGACTGGCTCGGGCGGCAGGCCTCCAGGGGCCGCTGCCCTGGGACCGTCGCCCGATCCCGAGCCGCCCTCGGCACCTCCGGCCCCGCCGCCGGCGGCGGCGTCGACCGGGTCCGGGTCGAGCTCCAGCTTCCGGGCGAGCAGGCCCTGCGTCCCATGCCGCAGCTCCTCGAGCGCGTCCCGCAGCGGGATGACGCTCGGGGCATCCTGCCCGAAACGGTCGTTGCACAGCGTGTTCAGGCTTTCGAGCGCCGCTTGCGCGCCTTCGACATCGGTCATCAGTTGACGGTACCACGTCTTGGGCGTGCCGCCGAAGGCCTGGTCGAACTCCTCGGGCGTAAGCTTCCCTTCGCTGACGGCGGTCTGCCGGGCCTGGCTCTTGGATTCTTCCTGTTCGGCGTCCTGCTCGGTCGGGACGGTGCGTGACTCCTGGCACT
Organism: uncultured Gemmatimonadaceae bacterium; assembly: GCA_964459705.1. Taxonomy (GTDB): domain Bacteria; phylum Gemmatimonadota; class Gemmatimonadetes; order Gemmatimonadales; family GWC2-71-9; genus JAOTWJ01. Next base: position 5,427 of record CAYWNR010000099.1, read on the forward strand.
TGAGCCAGCTCACGCCGGACTGGGTGACCGGAACCTGCCTGACCGCGATGTTGAGCCGCGTGCCCAGCCACTCGAGCGGGGCGGCGCGCATCTCGGCGTCGCCGTCCTCGAGCTCGGGGTACACGTTGTCCCAGAACTTCTCCACTAGGCCATGGAGCAGCTCCAGACCTTCCCGCAGCCCGGCGCATCCTTCGCGATGCAGCAGGGCCTCGGTGAGCCACACCGCGATCTGCAGGTCCTTCGACTTCTGCGCCAGCGCGTCGGTGGCGAGCTTGATGACTTGGGGCCAGTCTGCCAGCTTGCGCGGCCGCTCCCATTCGCCCTGCGGGGCGTCGTCGTCCTCGCGGCGGGCTTCCTTGAGCTTGTCGTACAGCGGATCGTATCGGAGGTCAGCGCCGCAGGGCTGGTCCCCGGGGAGGGGCGTCAGGAGGGTGTCGGGCAGCGGCATGCACCGATCACCGGGCGGTGCTCGGGATGGGCGTGAACGCGAGTTCGCGCACTTCCAGCAACGGGAACTCCTCCTCGTCGACCAGGAGCAGCTTCTGCCCCACCGGCATGGGGCGCCCGTCGGGTAGCTTCTGCCATTCGGTCACGCGCCCGAGCTTCACTTCCTCGTTGTCATGCTGCCATGTTCCCGGCCCCAACACCGGGAGCAGGACCTCTCCCAACTCCCCCCCCTTGAAGCCGGGACCCGGCCGGACGATGGCCGGCGTCCACATGAGATCGCGCAGTCGCTTCGGCGGCTGGATCTGGATGCTGGCGATGTGTTCGAACGGGAGCCAGAGGTACTCGCCGGCGGCGAACACCTCCAGTCGAGCGCCGATTCGGGGGTCCCCGTCCGACAGGGACGAGAACGGGGCGCCGTTCAGCGTTCCGCTGACCGGCGCCGGGTCCCGCGTGCTGAACGGCAGCTGGTTGGTGGCGAACATCTCCTGGCGGATCTGCTCGGCATGCAGGGCCGCACGGTAGAGGAGCATTCCCATCGCGGCTTCCTGCCCGGCTTGTCCCAAAACGTCGAGCTGCTTACCCGCGCGGTCGAAGGCGCCCGTGAAGCAGAGCAGCTCGAACAAGAAGGTGCGGCGTTGACCGTCGGTGGGGTTGCTGCGCACCTCCGTGGTCAACGCCTCGATAGCTTCGGCGAGTCTACCGGCTTGGTAGAGCTCCCGCGCGTTCATGCGTGGTTAGACCTTCATGTTTTTCGAGAAGTCCCAGCCGGTGCCGACCGGAGACATGCCTTTTCCTTTCGCGTCCTGTGGGACGTAGGAGATTTCGACCTTTGCGTAGTTGAAGGACACGTTCTCCACCGGCAGGTCGCCCGCGGAGCTGCCGCCGGCCTGGTAGCTCGACACCAAGACGTCGTGGAACTTGAGCGAGTAGTACTCGAGCGGTTCGCCGCCCGCCTTCCGCTTGTCTGCGCGGCCTTCGCCCGGGCGGGTCT
>CAYWNR010000099.1:6874-9555 GCA_964459705.1 uncultured Gemmatimonadaceae bacterium
CGCCGCCCGCCTTCCGGAGGGTGACGAGCATCGTGGGGGTGTGCTTGCCGGAGGCGCACGCGGCGAACAGGTCCGGGCTAGCCTTGTCGACCTTCTTCATTACCGAGAAGTCCGACGGGGAGGACTTGCCGGTGGCCCGGCCGGCGCTGCCGGCGTACCCGGCCCCGGCGTTCGATACGCCCCAGCTGAAGCTCTCCAGAACGATCTCGTCCTTGTGCTTGTGGTCGACCGATTCGCCCTTGATCCCCTCGATCTTGAGAAACGCATCAAAAGCCATTCGCTCCTCCTCCGGTATACGCCACTGTCGGCTCGCGCGGTCCCGCCGCGCACGGGGGGCTGTCCGTGTAGGTGCTGCTACGCGCTCAGGCGGCGGGGGCGGGCAGGTCCGCCACGAGCCGCATGGACATGCTCAATTCGTCCAGTTGGAAATGTGGGCGCAGGAACGCGACTGCGCGATACGCGCCCGGCTTGCCGGCCACCTCCACCACTTCGATGCGCGCTTCCTTCAGGGGGCGCTGGGCCTTCATGGATGCCGGCGCATCGTCGTTGGCAATCACGTAGTTCATGATCCAGTTGTTCAGGAACTGCTCGGCCTCTTCGCGGGCCATGTACCCGCCGATCTTGTCCCGCATCATGGACTTGAGGTAGTGCGCGAATCGCGAGACCGCGAAGATGTACGGCAGCTGCGCCGAGATCCGGGCGTTGGCCGTGGCGGCGTCCGTGTTATACACCTTGGCCTTCTGCGCCGATTGCACGCTGAAGAAGCAGGCGTTGGCCGCGTTCTTCTGCCGCACCAGCGGGGCGAAGCCCAGGTCCGCCAGCTCCTTTTCGCGGCGGTCCGTGACGTACGCCTCGGTAGGTCCGTTCATCGCGACGTCGCCCGAATCCGTCTTGAAGTTGTGGACCGGCAATTCCTCGACCAGGCCGCCGCTCTCCACCCCGCGGATGCAGGCGCACCAGCCGTAGGCCGCGAACGCCTGATTCACGCGCGCGCCCAGCGCCCAGGCGGCGTTGCCCCAGAGGTAGCGCCCGTGATCCCCCGACTGTTCCTCGTATTGGAACGACTCCACGGGCACCGTCTCGCTGCCGAACGGCTCCCGCAGCAGGATCCGGGGTAGGGTCAGCGCCACGTAGCGCGAGTCCTCCGTGGCTCGGAACGCTTTCCACTTGGCGAACTCGCTGCTGTCAAAGATCTTCGCCATGTCCCGCGGGGCGTCGATCTGGGTGAAGCTCTCCAGATTGAGCAGGTCGGGGGAGGTCCCCGTCAAGAACGGGGCGTGCGAGGCGGACGCCACCTGCGCCACCTTCTCCAGCAACTCGATGTCCTGCCCTGAGCGGTCGAACTCGTAGTCGCCCAGCAGGGCGCCGAACGGCGAGCCGCCGAAAACCCCGTATTCCTCCTCATAGACTTTCTTGAACAGGGCGCTCTGATCGAACTCGGGCGCCCGCTGCAAATCCCGCAGCAGCTCCTTCTTGGTGACGTTCATGACCTTGACCTTGAGCTGCTCGCCCGTCTCGCTCTGCGCGAGGAGGTACCGCAGGCCCCGCCACGTGCCTTCCAGCTTCTGGAAGTCGGGATGATGCAGGACCTCATCGAGCTGCATGGACACCAGCTTGTCGATTTGGGCGATCCGGGCGTTCAGCATGGCCTCGGTGTCGCGCGCCATCGTGATCGAGCCGGCGAGGACTTCGGAAATGAACTGCTTCAGCATGTCCTTGCCGCGCGCCTTGCCGGCCGCGTCCCGGCCGAGCCGGCCCTGGTCGACGATCTGATCCAGCAGACCCAGCTCGACCTTCTCGGCCTCCGCCGCGCTCTGGGCAGCCTTCTCTTCAGGCATCGTCGCCTCCAGCGGTTCCCATTTCTTCCTTGAGCTTCTTCATCTTCTCTTCGTCACTCAGCGTGGACTGCAGGATCTCCTCGAGCTTGTCATTGCCCTGGAGGGTGCCGCGCAGGTCGGCCAGTTTGGTCCTGAGATCCAACAGTTCGCGCAACGGCCCGACCTGGCGAGCGACCGCGTCCGGAGCGAAGTCGTCCAGGCTGTTGAACGTCAGCTCGACGCCGATCTTCCCGGCGTTGGGGTCGTCGCTCAGCTTGTTGTCCACCGAGTACTGCAGGTGTGGTTTCATGCTGGCGAGGACGTCGTCGAAGTTGTCCAGGGTGACCTCGACGAACTTGCGCTCCTTGAGCTTCTCCAGCGGCTCCACCGGTTTCCCGGTGAAGTCGCCCAGGACACCCATGACGAACGGGAGTTGCCGAACCTCGATCGCTCCGCCCGTCTCGACATCGTACGTGATGTTGACGCGCGGCGGCCGAACGCGACCGATCTTCTTTTGCGTGCTTTCCTTGGCCATACGGCGGGATCTCCCTGCGCTCAGGTGCAGACGGCGCGACCGCTAGTGGGGAAGCGCATGCGCCCATCCAGCGACAGCATCCTCACGAATCATGCCGGGATTCGCCAAGCTACGGGGCGCTCGTGAGGGTGTCAAGCAACGTCGGGCGGCTGCGGTATGCTGGGGTGCGGGAACTCGTCCAACCCCAAGACGCCGGCGGAAATCAGGATCTGCACGACGTGGAGAAACTCCTCGTCCGACGTGCCCGGGGGCACGGCGCCGTCCTCCCGGAACCGGGCAAGGTGCTCGGCCACGGTGATACGCCCGTCGCAGCGGCTCACCAGCGCCGC
>CAYWNR010000100.1:0-9496 GCA_964459705.1 uncultured Gemmatimonadaceae bacterium
CGACGGACCGCCTCCACCTCGCGCTGACACCGCACGCACCCGGCGACGTGCGCTTCGACCTGCGCCGCACGCTCGGCGTCGAGCCGTCCGTCGAGCAGGCGATGGAGGTCGTCGCTCGGATGTTCAGCCATGGTCACGACCCCTCCGGCTGTGCGAAGCCCGCGCGGCGGGCATAGTCCGCCAGCGCCGAGAACAGCATGCGCCGGGCTCGGAACACCCGCGACCGCACCGTCCCCACCGGGCACTCGAGCGCGGTGGCCGCTTCCTCGTACGACAGCTCCTCGACATCCACCAGTAGCACGGCGGCGCGGAACACATCGGGCAAAGCGGCGAGGGCCCGCTGCAGCTCCGGTGGCCAGGATGACCCCCACGCCTCCGTCTGTCCGACGGCGTCGTGGGGAGGCTGCTCGACGTAGAGCTGAAACCGCTGCTCCAGCACGTCCGGTGGCAACGGCCCCACCTCACGGCGCCGCTTCCTGCGTCGGTTGAAGAAGACCGAGTACAGAATGGTGAACAGCCACGCCCTGGCGTTCGTTCCTGGGCGGAAATTGTCGAACGTCCGATAGGCCCGAAAATACGTGTCTTGGAGCACGTCGGCCGCGTCGTCCGCGTCCCCCGTGAGGTGGAGCGCGGTGTTGTAGAGCCGCTGCATGAAGGGGAGTGCAGTGGACTCGAACCGCTCGCGCCGCTCGTCGGGATGCTCGTGGCTCATGTCATGGATTCTCGGACCGCTTCAAAATAGCAGTCCGATCCTCCGGGAGCACGTCGGGAATGGAATCGCCGGCTCGGGTGTTCACGGTACGGTGGCCGGCTCGCCCAGCACCCGGCTCAGTGAGCGCGGCCTCGTTCCGTCATTTCGAGGAGGAACTCATGCACAGCAGACGTGGTGGCCTCGCAACCGCTGGCATCACCCTGGCGCTCATGCTCGCTGGCTGTGCCTCCGAAGCCCCGACCGCCGTGAACGACATGCCATCGCTGGCCAAGGGCGGGCGCGCCGGCTCCGTGGGAACGGTCTACGTGTCGAGTCAGGGCCTCTACTATGACACCTTCGTCTCGGCGAGTGCACTGCCGATGCATGGCCGGTTCCAGCTCCTGGAAAACGGAGTGACCGAGTTCGGTCCCGGAGATCCGGGGTATCTCGGAGGGCGCTGGTGGATAGATAGCAACCAGAACGGCATGCAGGACGAGGGCGACACGTTCCTTCTCTGCCCCCTCCTGCCTCCCGGCCGCACGACACCGTAGTTGCGCCTGATGCCCCTTCCCACCGCACCACGACCACAGCGGTCGTGGTGGGTGGATGGGGTGTGGCCGTGTCCGGCTAGCCCCGCCGCTTCCGCCCCTCCGCCAACACTCGATCCACGCGCCGCTGGGCCGCGGCCGCCGGCGAGATCCGCTGTGCCTTCGCCGCCGCGAAGATCTCGTCGAGCGTCCCTTCGATGGCCTTGACCCGTTTCACCACGTCCGCTTCGTCCGCTCCCTTGGAGAGCGACGGCAGGGCGGCGGCGCCGCCGGCGTTGACGATGTAGTCGGGCGCGTACAGGATGCCGCGGGCGTGGAGCCGGTCGCCGTCCGCCGGTTCGCCCAGTTGGTTGTTCGCCGAACCGGCGACGATGCGGCACGCGAGGACCGGGACGGTCTTGGCATTCACCGTGGCGCCCACCGCGCACGGCGCATAGATGTCGCACTTGTGGGTGTAGGCTTGCTCGGGCGCGAGGGTCTTCGCCCCCACCTCCTTCGCCACGCGCGCGGCGCGCACCTGATCCACGTCCGTCAGGGTCACCGTGGCGCCGGCCTCGCGCACCACTTTCGCGAGCGGCAGCCCCACGTCGCCCACGCCCTGGATCAGCACCGTCCGCCCATGGAAGTCGTCGCTCCCGAACGCGTGGCGCAGGGCCGCGCGCATCCCGCCGAACACGCCGAGGGCGGTGTACGGCCCGGGATCGAGCGGCCGGTCATGCTCGTGGTCCCACCCATGCGCGTACTCGGTCTCTTCCTGGATGGTGCCGAGGTCTTCCGGCGTGGTGCCCAGGTCGGGGCCGCCGGTGTAGGCGCCGCGCAGGGAGGCCACCAGCCGACCGAACCGATGGAACAACGCGCGGCGTTCCTCCCCCTGTATCGGTTGCGGAACCGAGAGCACGCTCTTGGCACCGCCGCGGCTCTCGCCGAGGCCGGCCCATTTGTACGTCATCCCTTCCGCCAAACGCATCGCGTCGCGCAGCGCGTCGACGGGCGTGGGATAGGTCTTCATCCGGACGCCGCCCAGCGTTGGCCCCAACGTGCTGTCGTGGATGGCAATGAAGATCCACGTACCGGTCGGCTGGTCGAACTGCGTCACGACGAACTCGCCGGGCCAACTTGCGATCAGATCCAACATCAAAGCCCCCTCTATCAGACGCCTAGACGCCTAGATGCCTAGAAGCTACCGCCGCCTGTGCGTCTAGGCGTCTAGGCGTCTGTTATTGCAGCGTCCGGTGCAAGAATCTCGTCAGCCGCTCCCACGCGTCCTTGGCGGGAGCCTCGGTCGTCGCACGATCCCGATCCACCCACAGCCAAAAGCCGTGGTTCACCGCGTCATAGATATGAATGTCGTTGTCGATGCCAAGCGAGTCGAGCGTGGCTGCGAACCGCTCCACCTGATCCTTCGGGATTCCCTGGTCCTGGCCGGCAAAGGTGCCGTAAATCGGGTGATGCAGCTGGGCCAGCTTCGCCGGGTCCTGTACCAGCGAGCCGTAGAACATGGCGGTCGCGTCGTGTTGGTCTCCGTCCAGTCCGTAGCTCAGCGCGATGCCGCCGCCGAAACACCACCCCATGACGCCGACCTTACCGCTCACGTCCGACCGTTGTCGGAGAAAGCGCTGCGCCGCATCGAGGTTGGCGATCACCGCGTCCGGGTGCGCGTGCGCCTCGTTCATGAGCGCGACGTTCTCGTCCCGCGTGCTGCCCGTGCGTCCCTGGTAGAGGTCCGCCGCCAGGGCGATGTATCCCCGGTCGGCAAACGCGTCGGCCACCTGGCGGACGCGGTCCACCAACCCGTTCCACTCGTGAATGAGAATCAAGGCGGGGAATGGGCCGTCGCCTTTCGGCACCGCGAGGTAGCCTTGGGTCAGGGTGTCGCCGGGCACGTACTGCACCGGTGTCCCCCGCGGCGGCGGGGCCGTGCCGAGGATCGCGTCCGGAATGGACGACATGATCGGTTGCTGCGTCTCCTTGGCGGCTTCCTTGCTACAACTCACCACGGCGATGACCGCCAATCCGGCGGTCACGCTTCGCCAGCGTACCATGCGACTGCCTCCCTGAATCCGAGTTCGCGTCTGGGGGATCGACGGCGTCGATCCGCGAACGTCGCCAATCTACCTACGGCTGCCCTTCTTCACCGGCCTGCCCCGCGCGGCGCGCTTCCTGCCCGCCGACGCGGGCTCGTCGAGAAACTGGAGGTGAATGCCCGCCAGGTCCTTCTCGAACCACGCCACCATGCGGCCCATGAACTTCTCGGCCAGGTAGAAGATGTCCCGCGGCTCCTTGGGCGTCACGCGCGCCACCAGCACGCCCCCGGCGTTCGCCACATCGATGTGACCGGCCGACTGGAGGTGGCGGAGACGGGTCTTGCGCTTGTTGCCCCAGTACCATGTCGTGGCCTCGTGGATGACCTTCGAGCGCAACAACTGGTAGGCGTCGACGCCAACCCTGGGGACAACCTGAATCTGGATCATCGCATGCTCCTCTCCTGACGTTGGCTCAAAGTGCCACCTCGGGAGCGCCTCCGCTAGCGCTCACCGGTCGCGCGACGGCTCTCGATTGAGGAAGCCCCGCGCAAATGCAAACCCGGTATTCCGGCCCCGCCCATGGTCGGCGTGCCGCAACGCTGCTCGGCCTCAGCCGCTGCAAGCGGCACCCCCCGCCGGTTCACCGGCCGGCGCCGAGCCGCGAGTTCACTCGCGCAACACCGCACCGGACCACGCCTGACATCACCTTGGACCTGTGCAGAGCTTCCTCAGTGGGTTGCGTGATCGTCGGTCCGGTACTTGGCGAACCATCCGAGGATGTAGCCGACCTTCGCCATCATGTTGCTTGGCTTCCCGGCGATCTCGTGCGAGGCGTCCGGAATCCGCACCATCGCCGCCGGGACCTTCCGGAGCTTCAACCCCTCGTAGAACTGCTCCGCCTCTTCGCTCGGCGTGCGATAGTCCACCTCGCCGGTCATGAGCATGGTGGGCGTGGTGACGTTCCCCACATAGGTGATCGGCGAGCGCTTCATGTAGTGCTCGACGTTGTCCCACGGGAACCCGGGAAACCAGTACTTGGAGAAGAACCCGGGCCCGTCGGCCGTGAGGACGAAGCTGTACCAGTTGATCACAGGCTTGGCGACCACGGCGGCGCGGAACCGGTTCGTGTGACCGACCGTCCACGCCGAGAGCACGCCCCCTCCGCTCCCGCCGGTGACGAACAGGTTGTTGGGATCGATGTACCCGCGCGCGAGCACCGTGTCCACGCCCGACATCAGGTCGTCGAAGTCATGGTCGGGATAGTCGTGGTGGATCAGGTTGCCGAACTCCTCCCCGTAGCTGGTGCTGCCCCGCGGGTTGGTGAAGAGGACGACGTAGCCCGCGGCGGCGTAGAGCTGCAGCTCGGCCGCGAAGCGGTTCCCGTAGTCGGCGAATGGCCCGCCGTGAATCTCGAGGATCAGCGGGTAGCGCTTCCGCGCGTCGAAGTCGGGCGGCTTCATGATCCAGCTCTGAATCCGCCGGCCGTCGTACGCCGAGTGGTACCACATTTCCTCGACGCTGCCCAACCGCTTGCCGGCAAAAAGGTCGTCATTCAGGTGGGTGAGCCGCCGCGCGGGTTGGCCGGCGCTGGTCACCGCCACCTCCGCGGGATGATCCGCTCCGGTCTGGGTGAAGGCGAGATAACCGTCCGCCGAGGTGGAGAACGAGCCGCCGGCGTACGGGCGGCCGATCGAGAGCCCGCCGACGTCGGACACGAGCGGCTTCACGTCGCCGGCCAGCGTCACGGATCCGATCTTGGTGTTTCCCTCGTCGTCGTAAACGAAGTACAGGCTCTTGCCGTCGCTTGCCCAGACGGGACCCTGGACGTCCCGGTCGAACTTCGCGGTCACGACCCGCGAGCCGCTTCCATCGCGGTGCATGACGTAGAGGTGCGTGATCTGGTAGCCCTGATACCGGTCGTCGAACCCGGTGTAGGCGATCAGCTTTCCGTCAGGGGAAACGGCGACGTCTCCGTCCGGACCATTCCGGTCGGTGAGCGCCTTGATAGTGCCATCCGCCACCGACACCTCGTAGACCTCCGAATTGAGCGGCTCGTACTCGCCTCCCTCATGCCGGTTGGCGGAGAAGAGCAGGGCGGAGCCATCGGCCGTCCAGGTGGGCGCGCCGTCGTCGAACGGACCATCCGTCAGTTGACGCGGCGTGCCGCCCTCGGCGGGGAGCACGAAGATGTGCCGGTGACCATGGCGGAGATACCCGATGCCGTCGCCGCGGTAGTCGAGCTGATCGATGTACTTGATGGGCGGGCCCCAATCCGCGTCCTTGGGCGGGGCCGGCAGGTCCACGATCGACGCCGGCGTCTCGGGGACGAACATCACGAAGGCGATCCACTTGCCGTCCGGTGACCACGCAATGCCGCCGGGCCCTTCCGTGAGATGCGTGAGGTTCGTTTCCTGGCCGGTGTCCATCCACCGGACGAAGATCTCCCGCTTGTCATCGACGCTCGCCACGAACAGCAGCCGCGTGCCGTCCGGCGACCAGCGTGGCGATCCCGCCTCGCGACCCGGATCGAGCAGCGGTCGCAAGCCGGACCCGTCGGCGTTCACGACCCACAGGGTCGATCGCTCGCGGTCCTTCGTGACGTCGAAGCCGCTCCGCGCGAACACGATGCGCCGCCCATCGGGCGAGATCTGCGGATCGGACGCCCATTCCAGCTCGAAGATGTCGGGCAGGGTGAAGCGATCCTTGCCGGACGGCAACGTCTGAGCCGACGGCGAAGAGAAAGGAATGGCCGTGAGGAGCAACCCGAGGGAGAACACGGTGCGCATGGTGGGATCCGAGGCTGGGGTTTGGGGTGATCGAAGGTAAGATGGCTCGGCGGACGCCTACGAGCGAGTGGTGTGTGAATGGAGAACGGGTGCGCGGGCTCCGCGGCATGAAGCCGCGGCTCGGCGCTCCCGCCTGAAGCGGGGTAGGGCCGGTTCATCCGGCAGGGCCGAGCGGCGACTTCACGTCGCCGAATCGATTCTTGAGCGGCGCTCCCTATCCGAGCCACGCGTCACGGTGTTCCGTGACGAACGCATCGTCCGTCAGGTGTGGGTACGCGGTCAGGACGCGGTCGATCTCGGCGGCTTGACCCGGTGACAACACTTCGGACTCCCGCAGGCACCAGGTGCCCGCGAGCAATCCCTGCCGCCGCAGGACCTCGTGAATGCCGGGCAGGCAACCGGCGTATCCACTGGCGGCATCGAAGATGGCGCCGTTCGCGTCGGTGAGTTGTGCCGCCACTGTGAGCAGGCGGGCCGGCACCGTGCCTCCCGATTGGGCGGCGCTTCGGCACTCGGCGTGCAACTCCACCGCCCGGCGGGTCCACAAGGCCCATTGGCCGAGCAGCCCGCCGACCAGGCGCACGGGCGCGCGGTCGCCGAAGCGGAACGCGGTCAGGAGGTCCTGGAGAATGTGATCGTCGTTGCCGGTGTAGAGGGCCACGTCGTCGGCCCGACCCGCCTCCGCCACCGCGCGGACGACCTCGATGGTGCGGTACCGATCGAACGGCGCGACCTTGATGGCCACGAGGCGCTCGAGCTCGACGAGCGCGCGCCAGAATTCGTACGGCAGCTCGCGGCCGCCGACCGCCGGCTGGAGATAGAACCCCATGGCGGGGAGAATCTCCGACACGGCGCGGACGTGCTCGACGAGACTGGCGATCGGCACGTCGTCGAGTCCGCCGAGCGACACGAGCGCCGCGTCGTAGCCGAGGCGGGCGGCGAGCGCGGCCTCGGCGGTTGCCTGCCGGGTGTCGCCCACCACGCCCGCGATGCGGAGGAGGGGGCGGCCACTCGATGGTCGGTATGCGTCGGTCGTTTCGCGCGCGAGGGCGAGCACCGGCTCGAGCAGGCCGACCTTCGGGTTCCGGATGGCGAACTGCGTGGTGTGGACACCGACGGCGATCCCGCCGGCCCCCGCGGCGACGTAATAGCGGGTGAGTGCGCGCTGGCGACGCTCGTCGAGTTTGCGCTGACGCGTGAGCGCGAGCGGATGCGCCGGGACCACCAGTCCCTCGAACAGGCGGGCACGGACGTCGACGATCGTCAGAACCGACCTCTCCGTTCATCGAAATGGGTCGGCTTGCCGAGCGAGCCACCCCCACGGCGCACCCAATCCGCAACCCAGTCGAGCGCGGTGGCGGCGTCTAGGGTCGGCTTCCCGAACAGCGCGTGACAGCGAGACGCGTCACTCAGGAGCGCGGTCTCCGCCTCAGTGCCGGTAAATGTCGGTGGGATGCCGAGGCGTTCACCCAGGCGGGTCGCCAGGTCACGCACGCGGAGCTTCTCCGGCCCGGTCACGTTGAGCACGAGCGGGGGAACGGCGCACGCCGCCAACGCCCGCAGGGCGACCGCGCTGGCGTCGCGTTGCCAGATCACGTTCACCCAGCCCGTCGTGAGGTCGATCGGTTGGCGGGCGGCGACCCGGTCGGCGAGATCGCGCAGCACGCCGTAACGCAACTCGACCGCGTAGTTGAGCCGCAGGATCGTGACAGGTGTCCCGTGGCGACGCGCGAAGAAGGTGACGAGTCGCTCGCGCGCCAGGGCCGACTGCGCGTACTCGCCGATCGGACCGATGGGATCGGTTTCGGTCGAGCCGCCCCCGGTGACGGGCGCGAGCGGATACACGTTTCCGGTCGAGAACACGACGACTCTAGCGGACGCGAACCGCTGGACGACGGTGGCCGGCAGGTACGCGTTCAATGTCCATGTGGTGGCGGGGTCGCCGGTCGTGCCGAACTTCTGGCCGGCCATGAGGACGACGTTCGGGGCGTCGGGGAGGCTCGCGAGCCGCGCCGGGTCCAGGAGATCGGCGGCGATGGTCTCCACTCGCTGCGCGCTCAGCGCCTCCCGCACGCCTTGTGATTGAAAACGGGAGACCGCGATCACATGACGGTTGCTACTGACCTCGTCGGACGCTCGGCGGGCGAGCCGCGCTAGGCTCGGTCCCATCTTGCCGCCGGCGCCGAGGATGAGGAGATCCCCATTGAGCCGCGCCATTGCCTCGACGTCTTCGGTGGTTGGCTGCGAGAGGCAGTTGTCCAGCTCGGCTTCGTTGCTGGGGGTGATCAGGCGCGTCGGCGGCATGTGAGGGAATATGCGACCAGGAACGTAACGATGGTAACGACGGTAGGAGCGCCGGTCATCCCATCGATCCGGTCCGGCAGCGTGCGAGCTGCGCTGCCTACCGCCAGGTTCTGGGCACGGCTTCCGGCTTCGTCGGCTGGACCGGCGCCGCCAACCTCGTCCGGATGCGCTCGAGGTCGCGGAAACGCACGAGCTTCTTCTCGTCCTCGTCCCACAACGTCAAACGCAGCGTCGTCACGCTCCGGCCAAGGGTCAGCCGCGTGACGTCGTGGAACGGCGGGTTCTCGTCGTAGCAGCGCTGGAGGTTGTAGTTGGGAACGCGGCTGGAGACGTGGTGGATGTGGTGGAGGCCGATGTTGGCCGTGAACCACTGGAGCCAGCGTGGCATCACGAGGTGGGACGCGCCTTCGAGGCCCGCGTGGTAGTAATTCCACTCCTCACGGTAGCGCCAATACGTGTCTTCGTATTGGTGCTGGACATAGAACATGTACACGCCGAACGACCCCGCGATGAGCGTCACCGGCAGTTGGACCATGAGGAACCGGTCAATGCCCACGGTCAGCCACATCACCGTCACGATCGCCAGGAGTGCGAGATTGGTCCCATGCACACTGGCCCATTCCCGTTTCCATTCGCGAGGTGCATCGGTGGGGTAGCGGTGCTTGATCACGAACTGCCACACCGGTCCGACGATCAACATCACGAAGGGATGCCGATACAGTCGGTAGAAGAAGCGCTTCAAGCGAGAACGGCTCAAGTACTCCCGCACCGTCAGCGTGGTGATGTCGCCGAAACTCCGGACGTCGAGGTTGCCGGACGTGGCGTGATGCATGGCGTGCGTCTTTCGCCAGTACTCGTACGGTACCAGCGTCAACACGCCGATGATCGAGCCGATGATGTTGTTCACGCGCTGGGAAGGAAGGAACGCGCCGTGTCCGCAGTCATGCTGGAACATGAACATCCGGACCAGGAACATCGCGGTTGGCACGGCGAGCAGGAGCGTGAGCCAGTACCCGATGCGGAGGCTCCAAAACATCAGCGCCCAGGCGGCGAAGAACGGAATGGCGGTGTTCGCGACTTGAAACCAGGCGCGCCACGCGACCGGCTTGCGGTAGGGCGCGAGGAGGGCATTCCAATCCGTCT
>CAYWNR010000101.1:0-9469 GCA_964459705.1 uncultured Gemmatimonadaceae bacterium
TATCGCGAGGCCAGCCTCGGCCAGACGATCGACTGGAAGATCCACCGGACGCTCCCCGGGCTGCTGCTCTTCATCGTCATCGGCCTCATGGCGGGGATGTTCGGACTCGGGGCTGGCTGGGCGAACGTTCCGGTGCTGAACCTCGTCATGGGCGCGCCGCTCAAGGTGAGCGTGGCAACGAGCAAGTTCCTGCTCTCCATTACCGACACGTCGGCGGCCTGGGTCTATCTCAACCAGGGCTGCGTGATTCCGATGATGGTCGTGCCGTCCATCGTCGGCATCATGTTGGGGTCGCTCGTGGGGGTCCGCCTCCTCCGCATCGCCAAGCCGCGACTCGTCCGTCATATCGTGATCGTGCTGCTGCTGTTCTCCGGAGCCAAGGCCATCACCAAGGGCCTGGGCTTGCCGTTCTTGTTCTAGGGGGTCGGGACCGATGGGAACCATCGCGCTGACCGATGCCGTGACGCGACCCCGCGTCGACGACGAACAGCTTCTGTACGCGTCCATTCTCGAGGTCGGCGTCTACGTCGGGCTGGCGATCCTGCTGGTGACGTTCGCGCTGTACGGCTCGGGCGCCATCGCGCCCAGCATCCCGTTGCATGAGCTGCCCAACTACTGGGGACTGAGCGTGCACGAGTACCTCGAGACCACGAACGGGCTGTATCTCCACCACGAGCACGTCATCACCGGATGGCAGTGGATATCGGTCGCCAACAAGAGTGATTACCTGAACTACGTGGGTATCGTACTGCTCGCCGGCGTCACGGCGGTCTGCTTTCTCGGGATCCTCCCGACCCTGATCAGAAAGCACGATCGAGTCTACGCGACCATGGTGGCATTCGAGGTGATCGTGCTGGCCTTTGCCGCGAGCGGTCTGCTGGCGGTCGGGGGACATTGAGGACAGACGGACATGGCCATGACACCTCCGCTCCAGTTCCTTCCCGTGGGCATCGATGTCCGGGGCAAGCAATGTCTGGTCGTGGGCGGCGGGGCCGTCGGCACCCGCAAGGTCACGACGCTCGCGCGGGCCGGCGCGCGGGTAACGATCGTGTCGCCCACCATCACCGATGAGCTGCGTATTCTGATCGAGCAGAACACGGCTCGCTGGATCGCGGGCCCATACCACGAGCACCACGCCAGCGGCACGTTCCTCATCGTCGCGGCAACCGGCGATCCCGAGCTCAATGCGACGGTGGTCGATCAGGCTCGGCAAGCGGGTGCCCTGGCGTGCGACGCATCGTCCGGCAACGGATCACAACTCATCTTCGGTGCGCTCCTCGAGTCGGACGGCGCGACGATCGCCGTGTTTACCGACGGGAAGAACCCGACGCACGCGCGACGCACTCGAGATCACCTGGCGCACCTCATCGCGCAGGATCACGATCGGGGAATCCGCTAATGCCGTTTCTCGAATCCGCACTCTCACCGGATCCGCGGTCACCGGGCGCCGAACGGCGCGCGGCGCCGCGCCGCGCCGCCCTCCTGGTCAGCGCTCAGCCCGGTGGCTCCTTGACGCTCCCATCGCACCTGGTCGCGGCCGTCGCCGCGGCGCTGCCCGCCGGGTGGTCCGTGTTCGGTACCCGCTACGAGTGTCGGAAGACCCTGGCCCAAACCCTGCGCGCCGTCACGCAGGGAGGGGCCCGCGATGTCGTCGTCGTCCCCATGCACCCGCAGTTCAGCACCGTCACCACCGGCGCGATCGTGCGGGATCTGTACGGCTTCTTGGAACGCGAAGGACACGACCTGAACATCGCCGTGCGCGCGGCCTGGTACGACGACGCGGGATACATCAAGGCGCTCGCGCGGAACCTCATGGCGTACGTGTCCGCCCGGCGATTGTCTGCCGACCACACGCACCTCCGGTTCGTGGCGGAGGACCACTCCGACAGTGGCGATCCGGAGCGCGACCCCCACCGAAAACATGTCCGGTGCACGGCCGAGTTGGTGGCGGCGCGTCTTGGCTGGCCCACGGAGCGATGGTCCCTCGACTTTGGAGGGACTTCCGCCGAGCCACCGACTGACGACACTTCGGTCCTGGTCTGCACCCTGCCCTTTCCGCTCGAGAACCGAAAGTGCGCCGCGGACCGACTCCACACCTGCCCCACGCTGTGGACCTTCGATCCGTTCATCATGGCCCTGCGGAATTTGGTGGTGCACGGGGCGCAGCCGACCCACGCCATCGCCCGGGTCTCAGCGTCGCCGCCGGTGCAACCCACGACACCCGCGCGTACGATCGAGGAGCCGACCTCACTGGTCATGATCGGCGCCGCGCTCGCCAATGGACTGGGCCCCGGTCGCGGTCCCACCATCCGCTACAGCCATGTGCGCGCGTTTGCCGAGGTCAAGAAGTCCCGCAAGGCGTTGCGTGGGTTCCTCGACTGGATCCGAGAGCGCACGCCCATCCCCGAAGCATTCGTGTGGAACACGTGTCAGCGGATCGAGTTCTACGGCTGGTTGCCGGACCGCATCGTGGGAGCCGAGCGTTCGGCCATTGTCCAGGGCATTCGCGACGAGTTGTACGGCGCCGAGCCCGATGGGCTCGAGGTCAACGTGCTCATGGGTGGCGCCGCGTGGCACCATCTCCTGCGCACCGCTTCCGGCTTGAACAGCGAACTGCCAGGCGATCGCGACGTGGCGGACCAATTGCAGACTGCGTGCCGGATCGGCCTCTGCGCGAAGACCGTCGGGCCGCGCAGCACGACCCTCGTCGACCGCGCCATCGCGCTCGCGCGGGACGTGCGGACGCAAACGGCATGGGCCACGTTCAGCACCGGCTACTGCGCCGCGGCGCTCGCCCGGATCTGCGAGGTGGATGAGATCCGGCCGGGCGAGCTGCGCCATGTGGTCATCGGCGGATCGACCACCTCACGCTCCGTCCTTGCCGCGCTCGCGGCGGTGCACGGCGTTCCCCAGCGTCAGTTGACGCTGGTCTACCGGGACCATCACGGCCAGCTGAAACAACTTCGCTCGGCGCTGGGGAGCGGCAAGCGCCTGCGGGTACACAGCTACGCGGAAGAGGCCGTGCTCCGTACCATCGCCGAGGCCGACGTGGTCTTCTTTGGCATCGACCAGGCCGAGCCCGTACTCGAGGCCTCGACGCTGCTCGGGCTCCGCGATTTCCGCGCTCAATCGCTGACGGTGGTGGATTTCAACTCATCTGGCTCCATCGCGCTGCCGGAACAGCTCGGCGACATCCGGATGTGGAGCGCCCGGGAGCTGGACCAGGCGGTCGCCGCACACGCCGCCCTCGCCATGACCCACTCGGGGTTCGCGAACGCCGTCGAGGAAGCGGAATCATGGATTGCCCAACACCTGCCGGACGTCATGCCGTTCCCCGGCCACGGCGGCACGCGCGCCCACCACGAAGCGGCGGTCTGACCAGGCGATGTTGATTCTCATCGCGCACGGGAGCCGCGACCCGCGATGGCGTGCGTCGGTGGAGCAGGTCGTCAGCGGGGTCGCGGCCGATCTTGGCCCCGGGAAGGTGCGGCTGGCCTACATGGACTTGACGCCACCGACGCTCATGGACGTCGCGTCGGAGGCCGTTCAAAATGGGAGCACGCGGATCCGCGTGCTCCCCCTGTTCCTCGCGACCGAGGGACATGTCGAGCGGGACATACAGCCGCTGGTGGACGGCGTCCGGGCGGCGCTACCCACCGTCGAGGTCGAGTTGCTCCCACCCATCGGTCAGTTCCCGGAGTTTCGCGAGATCCTCGGCCGGATCACCGCTCGAACCACCTGACACCCATACGGGACGTCCCCGCGCCCCCCGCAGCCGCTCCTTCCGGGCGGCCGACGGGACATCAGCCGGCGCCGGAGCCGGCGTGGGTCAAGGACTCGTCGATGGCGTGGAGCAGCCGATCCGGTTCGATCGGCTTCGGGAAGAACCCCTCGGGCGGCGGCACCAGCTTCCGTCCGCGAATGAACTTCTCGTAGCCATACGGATCGCCTGCGTATCCGGTGACCGCCGTAATGATCACGACCGGGATCGACGACAGATCGGGATCCGTCTTCAGCTCCTTGTAAAAGCGCGTCCCCGAGGACTCCGGCATCGAGATGTCGAGCGTTACCAGGTCCGGCCGCTCGTTGCGCGCCCTCTGCATCCCCTCTGTGCCATTCGATGCCGTCACGGTTTCATAGCCGTGGTCGTGGAACAGCATCTCCAGATAACTGACGACGTCCGGCTCGTCGTCGATGATCAGGATCTTCTTCCGTCTATCTCCCATGGCTGGCATGGCCGGCCTCCTCTTCCGTTTCCCGCTGCGGCGGATCCTCGTGGGGCCTCGGACTGCTCTTCCGAAGCGCTTCCAGCGCGCGCCGCAGCGCGTGCGGTTCCGCCGACGGGATCTGTTGCTTCAGCTCTTCTTGAAGCGAAATGCGCTCTTCGTCGGCCGCAGTTTCCTCGATGCCCAATGCCCGTTGCACGCACCGCACGTAGTCGAGCGGCGTCACCGGTTTCTCGAGATAGACCCCCGGTCCGGAAATGACCCGATCCTGCATGATGTCACGCAGGTCGCTATGACCCAACTCATCCCGCGCGTGCGCCGTCACGACCACCACGGGGATGCGCGACAAGTGCTGGTCTTTCCGCAACTCGTAGAGCAGCTTGTGGCCGCTCCTCCTGGGCATCACGAGGTCGAGGGAGATGAAGTCCGGCGGTCGCTCCCGGATCATCTGCAGCGCCTCGTCGCCGTCCGCGGCCGTCCACACCGTGAATCCGGCGTCGCGCAGGATTTGCGCGAGGTATTCGCGGACGTTCGGCTCGTCATCGACCACCAGTACCGTCTTGTCCAGCGCGCTAGACATGCGTCGTCCCTCCCGGCTCCGCCGGCCCCTCGGAGGGCTCGGCGGCCGGCGTGTGAGTCGTCGGTTTCGGCAGCGCCGCGCGTGGCAGCGCGATCCGGAACGTGGACCCCGTGTTCGGCTCCGAGGCAAACGAGATCTGTCCGCCGTGCTCATGCACGATCTTCTTCGTCGTGAGCAGACCAAGGCCCGTCCCGCGATCCGACCCCTTCGTGGTGAAGAACTTCGAGAACACCTGCTTGCTGATCTCGTAGTCCATCCCATGACCGTTGTCGACCACCTCGTACACGAGCGTGTCACCCTCGTCACGACAGGACACCGTGACGCTGTATTGGCGTTCGCCGCTACAGACCAGGCAGGCGTCGATGGCGTTCGAGACGAGATTGGCCAGACAGGTGTAGATCCCGTCGCCATCCAGGGCCGCCGGCCGCATCCCTTCCTGGATCGTGGCGCGCAGTTGAATGCCCGCTTCGGCCGCTCGCTCGCCGAACAATCGCGCGATCCTGCGCACGGGCTGTGCCGGATCGATTACGGACACCTGGGCCGAGCGCCCCTTGGCGAAATCCAGGAATTCCTTCACGAACTGCGAAATGCGCCGCACGTTCTCCTGGACCATGGCCCAGCCGCGCGCGATGCGTGCGTCGTCCTGGCGCTCGATACCGGTGTTCACCGCGTAGAGGCCGCCCTCGAGTCCCATCAACACGTTCTTGATGCCGTGCGCGATCCCCGCGACCGTTTCCCCGACGGCGGCCAGCCGCTCCGCCTCGCGCTTCTCCTGCTCCAGCCGCTTGACCGGTGTGATATCGGTGGACATCTCGATCACATACGGGACGTCCCCCCCGGGCTCCAGGATCGGCACCATATGCACGAGATAGTGCGCTGTGCCGCCGTTGTCCCGGACCGACCCCTCTTGCTCCAGGCTCCGGACCACGCCATCGCGAAAGGTCTCCACGGCCGCGCAGTCTTCGCAGCGCGACTGGCGCCCCTTGTACACCTCATAACACGGCCGGCCGCTCCACGGACCATACGCCTCCTCGAAGTGGCGGTTGGCCTTGACGATCCGGAATTGAGGATCGATGACGCAGACACTCACCGGTACTTCGTCAAACAGGTTCGCCCGCAGCCAGGTGTCGATCTGTTCCATGACGATCTACCGCCCCCCGGTTCGCCTCGACAGCGGCCCACTCGCGCCACCCGTCGCAGGCAACTGGACAGTCGTCCGCGCTCGTGGATGAGGCTCCAAGCGCCGCAGATCGAGCGGCCGATCCGTGTCGTGACACCAATCGCACCGACCCAGGTTCTCAGGATGCTTCGTCGGCTCAAGGAGCAGCATCCGTTCGTGACACCGTTGACAGAGATCGTGCATGGCGTCCACGTATCCGACCGCCGGCTTCCACCGATCCTGCGGTGTCTCGACGAACGAACGTGCCGGAATCAGGTCGGCGTGACACTCCACGCATGCCGTGGCGGTCGCGTAGCTCTTGACCACCGACGGCTCGTGGCACTGCTCGCAGCCGCCATTGTCGTCCAGCGTCCGCACATGGAGCGCGTGATCGAACGCCGAAACCGGTTCGTACATGTCCCGGTGGCAGGTGGCGCACGGGGGATGACGATCGTACGGTGCGTCGAGGTGATGGCACGTGCCGCAGGCGGTGTCCCCGCCGGTCCGCTCGACGTGGGCCTCATGGTCGAACAAGACCGCATCGTCGTTGCGGTTCCCGTCGATGAGCAGCAGCGGCACGGACATGTCGTCCGACCGCGGTCCGCCCGTCGTCG
This sequence comes from uncultured Gemmatimonadaceae bacterium, assembly GCA_964459705.1. Lineage (GTDB taxonomy): Bacteria > Gemmatimonadota > Gemmatimonadetes > Gemmatimonadales > GWC2-71-9 > JAOTWJ01. The sequence goes on from CAYWNR010000101.1 coordinate 6,580, forward strand.
TCGCCAACTCGAGTCGGTGGCCACCACCCGCGCGCTCCACACCACTGCCCTGCACCGCCCGCGCGGGCGCGACCGGCGTCGAGACGGGACGCGCACCCAAGACCGCCTCCCGCGGAAGCAGCGCCACGGTCACGGCGGCCGCCAGTACCGCGATCAGGGAGAAGCGACGGGGCGCGGCGACGCGGCGCGGCAGCAGCCCATGCAGGCTGGCAGGATCGAACGACGGTCGCGTGGCCGGTTTGGCCGACTGCGCTTCCGGATACACGCGGAAACGCTCGGCGATGAAGATGAATACCAGCGCCGCGGCCGAGACGATACCGAGGCTCACGGCGAACTCCATCCAACTGGGGAAGTACCCCATGTTCGTCGGCCGGGCGAACGCGACGATGCTGACGTCGAGGCGGTACCACACCATGCCGCCCACCACCAGGCTCGCGCACGTCGCCAGACCCGAGATGCTGGACCGCACGCGCTTGTCGAGCAGCAACACCGCCGGCAGGACGGCGCTCAGGCCCAGCTCGAACACGAACAGCACGCTTTGCCAGGAGCCGTCGAACGACGATGCCAACACGCCGCGGACGGCCAGATCGCCGACGCGGAGCGCCGCGTACGTCAACAGCACCACCGCCGCGGCCTTGCCCAACCCCGACAGCTGGCGCATGTGCACCGGGTGATCGAGGAACCGCGCGGCCAGTAGCGACTCCAAGACGACCATCATCAGCCCCAGCCCTACCGCCGACATGAAGAAGAGCACGTACATGATGGGGCTGTACCAGAGCGGATGCAGCCGATACGGCGTGATGAGAAACAGCGAGCCAAGCGACGACTGGTGCAGCGTCGACAACGTGATGCCCGCGATGACGAGTGGGATCGTGATGGTCTTGAGCGCCCCGTGGATCTTCTTGAGAAGCGGGCTCCCGAACCGCGGGTGTTCCAGCACGACCGGCGCGAACTCCAACGCGAGCACCGTGAGGTAGAGCATCACGCAGGTCGCGACCTCAAACAGCACCGAGTGGTACTGCCAGTACACCGCCGGGTGCCAGATATTCCACGGGAGACCGAGGTCGTACAGCAACCCCACCGCGACGGCGACGTAGCCGAGGAACGCCGTGAGAATGGCCGGCCGCACGAAGGGCCGGTAGTCTTCGAGCCCGAAGATGTACACCGTCGCCGCCAGGACGAATCCTCCGGCGGCCAGCGCCACACCACCCATGACGTCAAAGCCGATCCACAGACCCCAGGGTGCCGCGTCCGACAGATTGGACACCGCTCCGAGGCCATGCACGAACCGGGCAACGGTGACGGTCGCCAGCACGCCGACCAGCGCCCAGAGAACCGATTTCAAGAGGAAGAGACGCCGGCTCATGGTTCACCCTGCCGATCCACATCCGGCGCGACCGTCGCGGCGCGGTCTGCCGCCTCGGCCGCCAGTCGCATCCGCCGGCCAACCACCCAATAGACCCCGGTCATGAGCCCGCCCATCAGGAGGATCGTGGGCGGCACCTTCTGCAGGGCGCTCGCGGTCAGCGTGGGAAGTGGCTCGGTGCCCAAGTTCGGTTTCCAGGCGAGGAAGTCGAGCGGGATGTCGGAGAGGTAGAGAATCGACGTCCCCCCAACCTCATGCTCGCCGTACACTCTCGGCTGGTACCGATTCGGCTCCGCCGCAAGGCGGCGATGCGCTTCGGCCAACATTTCCGTACGGGAGCCGAAGATCGTGGCTTTCTCAGGGCACGCCTCGACGCACGCCGGCGGTCTCCCCTCACTGATCCGTTTCACACAGAGGTTGCACTTGCGTACCGTGGGGACGCGTTCGTACCACTCGTAGCGCGGGATGCCGTACGGGCACGCATTCACGCAATACCGACACCCAATGCAGCGGTCCGCGTCGTAGATCACCGGCCCTTCCGGCGTCTTCTGCATGGCGCCCACGAGACAAGCACTGACACAGGCCGGCTCGAGACAGTGGCGGCACTGCTGACGCACGTAGTGCTGGCCGGGCCGCCGGAGGATCGTCGTGTAACGCGACGACGAGAGGTCGCTCACGGATCCCTGGCCATGCCAGGGGTGGTCCCGTCCCAGCCCGTTTTCCTTCTTGCACGCGGCGACGCACTCCTCGCAGCCCGTGCACTTCGTCGTGTCGGTGAGAATGGCGATGGGCTCGCTCATATCGGCTGCTCCTCCCGACCCAGGGCCGCACCCACCAACTGTCCCGCGTCCGGCGGGAAGTGCCACGCCAACTCCGACACCATTTGCGTGGTGGGGAGCAGCACCATGTGACTGAGCTTGGTCACGGGGATGAGCACCAGCACTAGATCGGAGCTCATCACGTGTACCAGCATCGTCAGCGGATACGCGAAGGGATTCCATGACGGGTGCACAACCAGGAACCCCGAGGCGAACGGCACGGCGATCAGGACTGGAAGCACGTAGTCCTGGAACCGGCTCAGGGCTCGCGTGTCGCTCGCCCCGGCGCGCTGGAGAACGAGCAGCACCGCGGTCGAAACGGCGACGATGGTCAGTACGTCAGCCAGACCCTGGCTGATGGCCCACCATGAGAGACCCGTACCGCTCCTCACGAGGGCGATATGCCCCGCCAGAAAGAGCGGCACGATCAGAATCGCGATGTGGAAGGTGAGCGACGTGAAGCTCAAGAACGGTCGCTGCCGCAACCGGCCGACCGGCATGAGCCACTTTGCCGTGACCGCGAGGACCTGCCGATACGGGATGCGTTTGTCGCCGGCGCGTCGCGCCATGCGTCGCATCTCCCACATGGTGATCACCACGTGACGCGCCAAACCCACTATCGCGAATGCCAGGGCAGCGCGAAACACCGGCCCGCGCGCTATGGCAATCCAAGTATCCAACACCCCGCCCCTCCCCTCGTGCAGCC
>CAYWNR010000102.1:0-9414 GCA_964459705.1 uncultured Gemmatimonadaceae bacterium
GAGGAGGCGAAGGGGCTTGTCCGGGAGACGCGAGGATCCGCGACGGGCGGGAATGATGCAAACGAGGCGCACGGCAAAAACTAACAAGCGACCGACGCGGAGTCAAAATCCGGGCCAGCGGCGTAAGTTGTTGTGCCGAAACCGCTAACAGTCGTGCCTACGACGACGGAGCCGCGGCGCGCCGAGCGGTGCCGTGTTCCCCTCGCGCCAGTCGCACGAAGTTGCGCATCAAATCGCGACCGGTGGACGTCCCGATCGACTCCGGGTGGAACTGCACGCCCCAGATCGGTGCCTCGCGATGGGCCAGCCCCATGATCTCCACGTTGCGCGGTCGGTCGTCGCTCCACGCCGTGACCGTGAGAACCGCCGGCAGCTGGTTCGGGTCGACGACGAGCGAGTGATACCGCATGGCCTCGAACGGGCTCGGCAATCCTCGGAAGACATCGGTCCCGGTGTGCGCCACCGGCGAGGTCTTCCCGTGCATCAGGCGATCCGCGCGAATGATCCGCCCGCCGAACGCCTCCCCGATCGCTTGATGGCCGAGACAGACCCCAAGGATGGGAACCGTCGCGCCCAGTCGCTGGATCAGGGCGATGCTGATACCTGCGTCGGCCGGTCGCCCCGGGCCCGGCGAAATCACGATCGCTTCCGGAGCCAGCGCCGCGACCTCTTCTACGACGACGTCGTCGTTTCGCCGCACGACGGGATCCGCCCGCAGCTCCCCGAGATATTGGACCAGGTTATAAGTGAACGAGTCGTAGTTGTCGAGGACGAAGAACATGGGAGAGCACTAGGCCCGAGGGTGGTAGTTCTTGTGCACGGACCGGAGGTATTCGCGATCGACGTGCGTGTAAAGCTGCGTCGTGGACAAGTCGGCGTGTCCGAGCATTTCTTGCACCGCGCGGAGGTCCGCCCCGCCTTCCAAGAGGTGCGTTGCGAAGGTATGTCGCAACGTGTGCGGCGTGACACGCTTCATGGGGACCGCACGCGCGGCTGCGCGTTTGATGATGCCCCAGGCCCCGACGCGGGTCAACGGCCGGCCGCGGGCGTTGAGCAACAGGCGCCCGGCACCAGCCCCACGGTCGAGCCCCGGCCGAATCTCACGCATGTAGATCGCCACCGCCCCCAACGCGCGCCTGCCCACAGGCACCAACCGCTCCTTGCTCCCCTTGCCGAACAGCCGAACCAGGCCTTCCTCGAACGCGACGTCCTGGACCCCAAGGCCCACGAGCTCGGACACCCGGGCGCCTGTCCCGTACCCGATTTCCAGCAGCGTCCGATCACGCCACGCGAGGGGCTCCTCCGGATGCGGTGCGGCCAGGAGTGCTTCGACCTCCGCGACCGTCAAGACTTCCGGCAGCCGTTGCCACCCCTTGGGGATCTCCAACCGTTCACTCGGGTCCGCCGGAGCATGGCCCTCGCCCACCAGGAACCGGTAGTACGTCCGGATCGCGGATATCTGCCTCCGGATACTGGCGGTAGCGAGCCCGAGGTCTTTCAGGTGATAGACGAAGTCCCGCACCATCGCCGGCGTCACCGCCTGTGGCCCGGAGGCCCGTTCCGCCACGTATCTAACCATCCGGGCAATGTCCCGCCGGTACGCCTCGACCGTGCGCGGGCTACTGCCGGCTTCCACCGCGAGGTAGTCCACAAACCCCTCGAGCCAGAAGGCCCGGGGAAGCGCGTCGTCGCTCATTGCCTGACCTGACGGGCGTGGCGCCGGATCAGCCACCAAATGACGCCGGCGGCGACCGCGGTCCCGACGACGATGAGGACGCCTCGATTCACCGCGACGATCAGGTGCTGGATCTGGCTGAGATTCCGGACGAGGGTTGCGGCAGCGAGCGTCACCGCCCCATACCACAGCGCGGACGCCAGGACGACGGGCACGAGGGCGCGCACCCAGCCCACGTTGGCGACCCCGGCAAACGGCGGCACGACCGCGCGCAGGCCGGGAACGAACCGGCTCACGAAGATGGCCCATACCCCGTACCGGGCGTAGAGACGTTCGAGCCGAGCGAGTTGCTCGCGGCGCAACAGGCGCCGCCCGACCCGACCGTGGAAGAACCGGCGGCCGACGGTCCGCGCGCCGCCGTACACCGCCGCGGCGGAGCTCACGTTGGCCAGCCACGTCGCGAGAAACACCCCCCACACCGTCGCGCGCCCACCGACCGCGAGGAAGGCCCCCGCCGCGACCGCCGTATCGGCCGGCAGCGGGGGAAACACGTTCTCGAGAGCGGCGAAGCCGCCGACGACCGCATAGAGGGCCGCCGGCGGCAACTGCTGCAACCGGTCGAGCAGGTCGGCGAACAGCGTTACGCCTCCAACAGGAGGGCGACCGCGAACACCTGGAGGCCCTCGCCACGCCCGACTGCATCCATACCTTCGTTGGTCTTCGCCTTGATCGAGACGGCCGCCACCGGCACCTGGAGGGCCGCCGCGATTCCCGCGCGCATCGCGGCGATGTGCGGGCCGATGCGCGGCCGCTGCGTGACGACCGTCGTGTCGACGTTGGCGATCGTGAAGCCGGCACCGATCACGTCATCCCGAACCGCGCGCAGCAGCTTCATCGAGTCGGCACTCTTCCATCGGGGATCGGTATCCGGAAACCGCTGACCGATGTCCCCCATGGCCGCGGCCCCCAGGAGCGCATCCGTTAGCGCGTGCGCGACCGCGTCCCCGTCTGAATGCCCCGCAAGTCCGCTGTCGTGCGGAATCGCCACGCCCGCGAGCCGGAGCGGCCGGCTGGCACCGAACGTGTGTGAATCGTAGCCGAGTCCGACACGGGGTCGCACCGGTCGCCTCCTCCTCGGTCGTGCCGAGGTCGTCGGATGGGTTCTCGCTGCCGTGGGATCGATGCGCGCGGCGCCCGCCGCGAGACGACCTACTGCCGACCCAGCGAGAAGCCGCGGCGGCCCCATTGGGCCGTATCGAAGGCGACCGCGTTCAGTGTCCTGGTCGCGTACCGGAACGTCACGTCGTTGGTGACCGGGCCGAAGCCGTCGCGCGCGAGCACGATGCGGACGCTGCCGTCGGCCGCGATGGCCCACGTGCCCGTCTCGCGCACGGTTTGCGCCCCGCCTTCGAACTCCGTCGCCATTTCCGCACTATTGCCGGTCTCGAGACGGAGGGTGACGCGCCGGGTGGGCCCCGTTGCCGGCGTCAGATCGGCGCTGTACGTGCCCACGACATCCGCGGCGCTCGGGACACGCTCACCACAGCCCGTCTGGGCGGCGACGCCCAGCGCCATCACTATCGAGAACAACCGCATGGCGTTGAACCTAGCGCGTCGCGCTGTGGCGGGAAGGGTCCGACGCGTGACCCTCAGGGCGATATCACGAGCGTGGCCACCCGGCCACCAAAGCCATCGTCCTCACCCCTGATTCCGTCGGGGAGGAGCCAGCCATCGCCGCTTGCGAGCGCGTAGCGGTAGACTCCCGCGGCGAGGGGCAGTTCCACCGACCAGGCACCATCCCCGCCACGCCGCAGGGGAACGGCCACCCACCCGTTCCAGTCCCCGGCAACGGCCAGCGCCGCGACTGGACCCCGCACGCGCACGGTGAGCACCACACGGCCAGGATCGATCCGCCGAATCGCGACTGGCGGCTGTGCGCGGGACGGCGCAATGACATGGAGGCGCAGTCCGGCTTGCGCGTACCATCCCTGGGCAAACCCGACGATGTCGCGTGGGTAGCGCCCGGCCGAGACCTCGACCCCCACCGGACGTGTCGGACGCCAACCCAACTCCAACGATCCCCACGCTCCATCGGCGAGGTCGCCGACGCGGACGCCAGCGACCGCCGTGGCCTGGAACGCCGTCCGACTCCACCGCAGCCCCAGGGACAGGTCGGCGAAGCGCAGCGTGTCGGCCATGGTGGTCGTGACACCGGCGTCGGCCGCGATTCCTGGTGCCACGGTTCCCTGCCACCGGACGACCGCGCTCCCCAGCCCGAGCCACGTGGAATCGATACGCCGTCCACCGCCCAATGCCAGACCCACCGAGCCGAGGGACTGTCCGATGCCGACCGCAATGAGCGGTCCGCCGGCGACCGAACCGTTGAGGGTCCCGTCCCGATACGTATTGACCGATCCACCCCATGCCACACCGAAGAACGGCCCGCGCCCGGCGAGGACCGTCGCCTGGGTGCCGGCTTGCAGGGCCCAGCCACCATTCGTGAACGCGGAATACGCCACGTCCCCGCGCGCGGCGCGGAGGCCACGGCCAATGTCGAATCGGGCGGACGCGAAACCCGCCGATCCCGAGAGACTGTCGGCGTAGCGCGCGTGGGTCGCGCCGATGAACAACGAGGCTTCCTGCGCGCACAGCACGCCGCCTGGGACGGCGAGCAGCAGCACCGCCAGCCGACCGGTCACCGCCGACGGCCCGATTTCGGGCCTGCCCTCCCCCCGGGTCCGGGCGGAACGTTGCCGGGGCGGCCGGAGCCGCGACCAGCCATCGGTGGGATCGGCAGCCCTCCGCCGCGCATGATGCGTTGCGCGACATCGGCCATGGAGACCCCTTGTCCCGAGAGATCCGCCAGCGCCGACGGTAGCTCGAACAAGTCCTGACCGCCGTCGCGCTCATATGCGTGCCGCACGGCGGCGACCGCCGCGTTTCGCGCGAGCCCCTGTGCCGCCAGCGATGCGGCCACCTGCAGCCCGATGGCGCCCTGCTCGGGCGTGCGGGCCGATCGGATCAGCGTACCGATCTCGTCCGCCCCGAGGCCGCGGCCGAGCGCCTCGGCCCCGGCCGCCACCATGACGCCGGGGGGATCCGTCACGCCCGCCTGGACCGCGATCGCACGCGCCTCCACGAGGCGCATCCGCATCTGCTCGAGCGCGCCAGCGACGCGATCGGGCGGAACCCGCTTGGCCCATCCCTCGAGCGCCTTGTCGGCCAGCGGCGCGGCGGGCAGCCCTTCCAGCCTCGCGCGATCGACGAGCATCCCGACGGGGCCGATGAACGCGGATGGCGCGCCACGCGCTGCCAGCTCGCGCCGCACGTCGCGGTCCTGCGCCACCGCCGGCCCCGGTCCGAGCCCCAGAACCAGACCACACACCACAAGCAGCGATCTCATGAGCGCACCACCCCCCGCGGCCCAACGACCAGCAGGCTGTTCGTCTGACCGAACTCGTCCTTCACCTGGGCGTGCGCCGTGGGATCCGGAATCCACCGCTCCCCGTCGACCACGAAGAGGTACTGATACTCACCCGGAGGGAGCGCGACGGTCACGGTCCACACGCCGGCTTGGGTCCCATGGCTAAACGTCAGCGTCGAGTCATTCCAGCCGTTGAACGACCCCGCCAGCGACACCCGATGTGCCGCCGGCGCCACGAACTCGAATCGGACCAGGACACCGTCACTTCCACGCGCCGACGGTGCGGGAACCGGTGGCGCTCCCGGTCCGATCATGCGCGCGACGCCGGCGGACAGCACCACGAGCACCACCGCCGCCGCCGCCGCGAGCGCCGGTCGGATGACCAGGCGATGCGGGCGCACGAACCAGCGCCACCACGCCCGGCGCGCGGCGCGCGCCCGGACCGCCGCGAGGACGCGTGCGTCGAGGTCGGCCGACGGTACATCGAGGTCCGCGGCATACATCGCCACCTCGGCCGCGAACCGACCCGCTCGGGCCCGCTCGTCGGCGTCCGCGGGTGGATCCCCGTCCCCATCGAGGAACCGTTGGGCATCATTGGTCCAGGCATCGTCATTCATAGCAGTCCCTCCAGACGCCGGCGCACGAGGTCTCGGGCGCGGTGGACGCGCGTGCGCAGCGTATCTTCGCGCTCGCCGAGCAGATCGGCCATTTCCCCATAGGGCCGCCCCTCGAGGTGGCGGAGCACGAACGCCTCCCGCTGTTCGCGGGTCAGTTCGTCGATCGCCCGCTGAATCGCCGCCCGGATCTCCGCTCGTCGGAGCCGTTCGTCGGTGCGGTGCGGCGCGGCCACCTGCACCTCGTCAAGGAGCTCATGCGGCCGGCGTCGGGTCCGGTGATTCACGCACTGGTTCCGCAAGATGCGGTGGAACCAGGCGCCGAAGCGATCGGGGCGCTCGCACGTCGCGAGCGCGTCGAACGCGCGGATGAACGCTTCCTGCATCGCGTCGGCCGCGAGATCCGCGTCGCCGCACAACCCCACGGCGAACCGGCCAAACGCGGCTCGGTACCGCTCGACCAACACGCCGTACGCTTCCACGTCCCCCTCCAACACGCGCTCTACCACATCCGCATCGCTCACTGCCGGTGCCGCACCAGCCGCCATGCACCCTCCCAACCACCCATCCCAGCCCGCCTCCCGGTTGGGAGGCGGGCTGGGCCTGGACTCAGGACGTAAGCTGAAAATCCACGCCCGCCACGTCCTCACCTCTGCCGATCTCGACCGTCACGGCGAGCGCGTCGAACCCGTCCACACTCACGGTATACACTCCGGGGGCCAGGAACCAGATCCTGTACGTCCCGTCGTCGGCGGTCAGCGCCGTCGCCGCGGCGGTCTGCAGCTCCTCGAGCACCGGAGACTCCACGAGCGTGGCCCGTACCGTCGCACCGGACACCGGCTGGCCCGCCGCGTCGAGGACGGTTCCCGCCACGCTCCCGGCCACGTCACGCACGACCGCCCGGATCAGTGGCTTGAAGATCACGCCGGTCGGCGCATCCCGTGGACCCGTGAGGACGAAGTTGCGATGGACGTCGAAATCCAGGACGATGATCGTCTCACCCGGCACGATCTCGACCCCGGTGCGCCGGTCGAGCTGGTTGCTGCCCATCCCCTGACGCCCGTCGCGCACCCGCCCGCGGTCGGGACGACCGGTCAGCGAGCCGCTCAGGCCGGAGTCCGCCATGCCCATCGTCCAGTCGGTACCAAAGAGGTTGATCTTGATCCCGCTCTGCGCGCCACTGGGCACGAACAGCTCCCGCGACGTGCTGCCGTCGGCGAAGGTCCGGCCGTCGGCCAAGGTCACGCTCGCGCCACGCACGACGAGCCGCATTTGGAGATAGCGACCGGCCGGCACGTCGGATGACGCCAACGTCGCGGTCACGCCGTCCTGAAGATGTAGCAGGTCAAACTCACCGGCGTCTTTCGTGACGGTAATGGGATCGCCGTCTTCGGGAATGAGTTGGATCACGCCGACGTCCACCGTTGCGGCCGCAAAGGCCGCTCCTGGGGCATCCGTCAGTTGGATGCTCACGCGCGACGCTTCACCGCTCGTCGCGTCGTTGCAGGCCGCGCCGGCGGCCACCAATGCCCCCAACGCCCCCATCTGCCACCACCGCAACATGGTCCCCTCCTTGAGTGTCAGGCGGCGCGCGGACGCGCGCTCCAGCCCCGCATCTCAAAGACACCATCAGCTAGCGGTTTGTGACGATGGCACGCAGCCGCCGCCTGGTCAGCGCCTCGCGCTAGCGGTCGGCCTGGGTTGCCAAACGGGAGTGAAACCGTCCGTACGAGAAGTAGATGACCAGGCCGATGGCCATCCAGATGATCAGCCGAGCCCATGTGTCCAGTGGCAGGCCATACATCAAGTAGCCGCACGAGAGGATGCCCAGCGCGGGCACGAGTGGCACGAATGGGGTTCGGAACGGCCGGGGGATCTCGGGATCCGAGTACCGGAGCACCAGGACGCCGGCACAGACGATCACGAACGCGAGCAGCGTGCCAATCGATACCAGCTCGCCGAGCAATCCGATGGGCAGTAAGCCCGCCGTCACCATCGCCGCCACGCCCGTCACCGCCGACGCGAGCCATGGCGTCTGGAACCGTGGGTGCACGCGCGCGAAGATCCGCGGCAGGAGCCCGTCCTTCGCCATCGCGTAGAAGACTCGTGGCTGACCCAGGAGCATGACGAGGATCACCGATGAGAGACCCGCGATAGCCCCGATCTTCACGATGGGTCGGAGCCAGGCGAGGGCGGGGCCCGCCGCGTTGATGCCGACGGCGATCGGGTCGGGCACGTTGAGGTCCGTGTAGCTCACCAGCCCCGTGAGCACCATGGAAACCACGATGTACAAGACCGTACAGATCACGAGCGACGCCATGATCCCAATCGGCATGTCGCGCTGTGGGTTCTTGGCTTCTTGCGCGGCCGTGCTCACCGCATCGAACCCGATATACGCGAAGAAGATGACCCCGGCCCCGCGGAGGATCCCGTCCCAGCCGTACTTCCCGGGACCCGCGGACGGCGGAATGAACGGTGTCCAGTTCGCGCGGTTGATGTATGCGGCGCCGAACGCGATGAACGCGAGGATGACGGCCAACTTCACGATGACGATGCCGTTGTTGAACGTCGCCGACTCCTTGATCCCGATGATCAGCAGCACCGTGATGATCCCGACGATGACCATCGCTGGGATGTTGAGCACGGCGCCGGTCCGGGTCCAGCCTTCGGTAAAGAGCCGCCACACGTTCAGTCCCGCATCCGGGGGGGCGGTATGCTGGAACGGCGCCGACATGAAGGCCGTCGGGATATGGACCCCGATGTCGGTGAGGAGGGAGTTCACGTAGCCCGACCAGCCCACTGCCACGGTGGACGCCGAGAAGAGGTACTCGAGGATCAAGTCCCATCCGATGATCCACGCAAAGAACTCACCCAGCGTGGCGTATCCGTAGGTGTAGGCCGACCCCGAAATCGGGATCATCGCCGAAAACTCGGCATAGCACAGGCCGGCGAACGCGCAGGCGATGCCAGCGAGGATGAAGGAGAACACGATCGCCGGTCCGGCGTAGGTCGCAGCCGCCTGTCCCGTGAGCACGAAGATGCCGGCCCCGATGATCGCGCCGATGCCGAGCGTCGTGAGATTGAAGGCGTTGAGGGCGCGCTTGAGCGAATGATCGGCTCGCCACTCGGCTTGGAGGGACGCGACGGTCTTGCGGCGAAACAGGTTCATGGGGAATCCCCGCGACTGGGAGTGGGGCGAACCTCGGAACCTCGCTGGTGCTGCTATGCGTTCAGGATGCGAATCGCCAACAGGGCCGCGTTCTTCGCCATGCCGATGCCGACGGTGCCCACGGGGCAGCCGGGCGGGAGCTGGGCGATCCCGTAGAGGGCATCCACGCCCCGCAGCGGGCCCACGTCGAGCGGCAGGCCGACCACCGGCAAGTCGGTGAGCGCGGCGACGGCCCCGGGCAGGGCCGCGGCCAGACCGGCAGCGGCGACGATCACCCGATACCCGTTCTTCCGCGCGTCCCGAGCGATCTGCGCCGTCTGCTCGGCATTGCGGTGGGCGCTCGAGACCAGCAGGTCGTGGCCCACCCCCGCCTCCTCGAGGGCCTTGACGGTGGGCTCAACGCGCTCCCGGTCGCTCTCCGACCCTATCAGAATCAGTACGGCTTTCGCTGCCATCGCTGCCTCCTCCTACCGCGCTCCGCACAGCGCACGAACAGGCCGACGGGGAGCATTCACCACCCAACGCCAATCGC
>CAYWNR010000103.1:0-9406 GCA_964459705.1 uncultured Gemmatimonadaceae bacterium
GTCGCGCGTCGCCGACTCCGTGACGGCGCCCGGCGGCGTCTCGGGGACGGGCAGGGTCTTCGCGATCGACGAGAACGGCGACACCGCGCTCGGGACGCTGCGCTACCGCCTCACGGACGCGGACATCCAGGCCGCCGAGGAGCCGTTCGAGTCCGCGGGCCGGAAGTTCGGCCGGGGCTCGTTCATCCTGCGCGGCGTTGCGCGGGGCACAGTGGATGACGTCACGAAGGCGTTGGGCCTGCAAGCGCGGGCTCTGAGTGCCGCGCCGGACGTGAAGATGCACCCCGTGCGCGCGGCGCGCGTGGCGATCCTGCACACGTGGACCGGTACGCAAACCGAGGGGTGGTGGCGCCAGGCGTTCGACGTCCTCGGCGTGCCGTACGACTACGTCAGCGTCCAGACGGTGGCGGCGACGCCCGATCTCAACGCGAAGTACGACGTGATCCTGTTCCCGCCGGCCGGTGGGAGCGCGCAGTCGATCGTGTCGGGGCTCCCCATGTGGCGCAATCCGATGCCGTGGAAGACGACGGCGGAGACACCCAACATCGGCGTCATCGATCAGACGGACGACGTTCGCCCCGGGCTGGGCTGGGAAGGCCTCCGCAACCTGCAGACGTTCGTGTCGCGGGGTGGGGTCTTGGTGGGCGCGGCCAATACCGCGGCATTCGCGGTGCAATACGGATTCACGAGCGGGGTGAGCATCAATGCCGCGGGGCGGAGTCGCGTCGTGGGGTCGTTGCTCCGGTCGCGCATCGTGGACGCCGCGAGTCCGATCACGTACGGGCTAAACGACAGCCTTGCCGTGTATAGCGACGACGGGCAGACCTTCTCGGTCAGCAACACGTCGAGCGGTCGGCGGGGCAATCGGTTCGGCGAGCAAGCGGGTCGGCCCACGGGTCGCGGCACCGCCGACGAGGCCGACATGCCGCAGGGCCGTCCGCCGTTGTCGGAGGAGTTCGCCGCGCCGCCGACGCCGAAGGCCAAGCCCTGGGAGGCGGCGCCGCTCACCGACGAGCAGATGCGGAACCCGATCGGGGTCATTCCGCCCAATCAGCGCCCGCGCGTGGCGCTCCGGCTCACCGCGCAGAAAGACCTGCTCGTGTCCGGCCTGTTGCAGGGTGGCAGCGAGCTCGCGGAGCGGGCGGTGGTGGTGGATGTGCCGCGCGACAAAGGCCACGTCGTGCTGTTCTCCATCAATCCCATGTGGCGCGGGGAGACGATCGGCAGCTATCCGATGGTGCTGAACACGATCCTGCACTTCGACCATCTGGACGCCGGGCGGAAGCTGGACGAGCGCTAGGTCGTTTCGGCGGGGACGGACGGTGTTGGGAGTCCCGCACGGAAGTGCGGGCTCGGCCAAGGAACGAGACGCTGAAGCGTGGCGCGTCCTTCAGGACGCGGTGCTTTGGCCGAGCCCGGCCTTCAGGCCGGGACTCCCAGTCGCTAGCGGTCAACACCGCAAGTGCGCCAGGCGGACGCTGCTGAGCTACGTCCGGGGCTGATCGCGGGCGACCTTGGGCGGTGGGGCACGGCGCGAAGGACGCGGACGGCGGGCGCCGCCCGGGCCTGACGCGCGGGCTGGGTGGCTATCTGGCGCGGTGTCCCACCGGCGCTCGCGCTGCGGTCCGAGTAGCGGCCCACCCCCGAGGGCGCAGGGTGCCGGCAGGAATGGCGCTCACCCGAACCCGGCGATGGGGTGCGGCACGTACGGCTGCTCCAGCGCCGCCACCTCCTCGTCCGACAGCTCGACCTCGACCGCCCCCGCGGCCGACTCCAGATGCTCGAGCTTCGTCGCGCCGACGATGGGGGCCGTCACCTGGTCGTTCGCGAGCAGCCAGGCGAGCGCGATCTGCGCGTGCGGCAGCTGGCGCCGCCGCGCGAGCGCGTCCACCGCGGCGATCACCCGCCGGTCCGCGTCGGTGGTCGCCCCGTAGAGCGTGGTGCCGAACCGATCGGTCTCGGAGCGCGTCGTCCCCTCCGCCTCCGGCCCGCGCGCCAGCCGTCCACGCGCCAGCGGGCTCCAGGGGATCAGCCCCACCCCCAGGTTTCGACAGAGCGGCACCATTTCCCGTTCCTCTTCGCGGTAGATCAGGTTGTAGTGGTTCTGCATCGCCACGAACCGCGTCCATCCGTGCCGCTCGGCCACGTGCTGCGCCTTGGCGAACTGCCACGCGTGCATCGACGACGCGCCGAGGTAGCGCGCCTTGCCGGCGCGCACCACGTCGTGCAGCGCCTCCATCGTCTCCTCGATGGGCGTTTCCGGATCCCAGCGGTGGATCTGGTAGAGATCCACGTAGTCGGTCCCCAGCCGCGTGAGACTCGCGTCGATTTCGTGGAGGATGGCCTTGCGCGAGAGCCCGCCGCCGTTCGGCCCCGGGCGCATGGTCCCAAAGACCTTGGTGGCGATGACGACCTCCTCGCGGCGCGAAAACTCGCGCAGCGCGCGTCCCGTGATCTCCTCGCTGGCGCCGAAGGAGTACACGTTCGCGGTGTCGAAGAAGGTGATGCCCAGCTCGATGGCCCGTTTGTAGAAGGGACGCGCCGCGTCCTCGGTCAGCACCCACGGCCAGCGCGGGGCCTCGCCGAGCAGCGTGCGGGTTGGATCGCCGTAGCTCATGCAGCCAAGGCAGATGCGCGAGACCGTGAGTCCGGTGTCGCCCAGCCGTCGATATTCCATGCGTCACGCCTCCCCGAGACTCGGTGGATTCACGTCACACCACTGCCGCGCTGCCCCGCTGCCTCAGCGGTACGGCTCCACCACTCCCGCGCCGGTCACCAGGCTGAACGCGCCGTGCTCCCACAGCAGACCCTGGAACGTACCGAGGTCCGCCAGGGAGACGTCGATCGCGAACACCTTGCCGTCATGGAGCCGCGTCAGCTCCCGGTTCTCCGTGTGTCCGACCACGACGGTCGAGGCGCCGTAGAACGCGAGGGCGGCATCCAGCTCCTGGTCGGTGGTGGCGGCGTAGCGGTCCTTCAGCTCCTCGACGTACCCCCGGTACCACAGCGGGCCCGTGGTCCCGAACAGGAGGCGCGGCACGTCGCTGAAGGCGAGCGCGGCGGATGAGAGATCGAGGCTGGCGCGGCCGAGGGCGTTCACGCTGTCGATGGTGAGCCCGCGCGCCACGAGCTCCGGCGCGATCCCGCCGTGGACGAAGAGGATGTCATTGAGCTTCACCACCAGCGGTTTGCCGCGGAGCCACCGTCCCAGCTCCATGTCCGGACCGAACAGATCCGGGTAGCTGATCCTGGAGGTTCGGACGATCCCGTTGGTGTAGCGCGCGTTCACGTACCGCAGATCGCCTCGCATCACCATCATCTCGTGATTGCCCAGCATCACGTGCACGTACCCGCCCGCCGTCGCGGCCTCGTGCTCGAGCCGGTAGAGGAACCACAGGCACTCGGTGACGCGGCGGCCGCGGTCGAACACGTCGCCGAGGATCACGAGGTGGCCATCCCGCCAGATCCAGTGGCCCGCGGCATCGACCACGCCCGCGCGCTGGAGGAACGCCAGCATCGCGTCGTACTCGCCGTGCACGTCGCTCAAAGCGAGGATGCGCGGCACGCCTTCCCACGTGGCGCGCTCCGGTGCCGGTGCGCGCGTCGGGAGGCGGTACTCGGTGGTGGAGTCGGCGCAGCGGCCGGTGAACGCGACGGTATCCCGCGGTGCGAGGCGCGCGGTGAGCATCGTCCCATGGCACAGATAGAAGACGATCGGCAGCGTGTCGTTTTGCCAGAACACGTGCGGGCCGTCATCGAGCGAATCGGCTGGCGCGGCGGTCGCGCGTGCATCGCCCTGCTGACCGGCGGCCGTAGGGGACAAGAACAGCCCCGCGCCGAGGAGGAGCGGGATGACGGTGAGCCGCAGGTTGTTCATGCGATGGAACTCCGGGCTGGCTGTGGGCACGGTCCACCGGTCTCACACTCTCGGCGGGGTGCCGTCGCGTGGGGATGGCGCGCGGTACGAAGGCCACACGACATTGCGCGCGGCGAACGAGCCTGTCAACGGACGTGCCTCCCCACGCGGACGAGGCCGAGCCGCGGCTTCAGCCGCGCCCGCCGTCTCGGACCGCATCATCTACCAGTCGCTCGATCACACCCTCGCGGGTCGCAACCATGGGCCTCGCCTGATCAGCGCCTGGAATTCGTCGCCGAACTTGCGCCGCGGCGCCGCCCGGGCACTTTACAACCGCACTCCTACCCAAGGAACTCCGCCATGTCGCGCTCGCCGCTGCTCGCGATCTGCCTCGCCGCGATCCTCGTCTCCCCCTTGGCCGCGCAGACCCGGCTCTTGCGCGAGCCGACGGTCAGCGCCCAGGAGATCGCTTTCACCTATGGGGCCGATCTGTGGATCGTGGACAAGGCCGGCGGCGAGGCCCGGCGACTCACCAGCACGCCAGCCGTGGAGAGTAGTCCTCATTTCTCGCCCGACGGCCAGTGGATCGCGTTCACGTCAAACCGGTCCGGCACGCCGGCCGTGTACGTGGTGAGCCGGGAGGGCGGCGAGGCGACGCGGCTCACGTGGCATCCCACCCCGGCGATTGCGCGCGGGTGGACGGCCGATGGGAGCCGGGTGCTGTACGCATCCAACCGCGACGCCGCGCCCCAGTCGTACTTCCGCCTGTGGACGGTCGCACGCAGCGGTGGGCCGTCCACGATGCTGCCGGCACCATGGGGGTTCGACGGATCGTATTCGCCCGACGGCCGCCGCATGGTGGTGGACCCGATGAGCCGGTGGGATACGGAGTGGCGCGGGTATCGCGGCGGCCAGAACGCGTCGCTCATTCTCCTGACGCTCGGCGATCTGGGCGAGGTGATGATCCCCAATCCGGACCGCGCGACCGACGCGCACCCCGTGTGGCTCGGAAACACGGTCTACTTCTTGTCGGATCGCGACTGGGCCACGAACGTGTGGGCCTACGACGTGGCCGGCGGCGCACTGCGCCAGGTCACGCACGAAGCCGACGTGGACATCAAGTGGCTCTCCGGCAGCGGCGGCCAACTGGTCTACGAGCACGACGGCTGGATCCATCTGCTGGATCCGGCCACCGGTCGGAGTCAGCGCGTGAACATCACGGTCCACGGCGATTTCCCCTGGGCCGCGACGCGCTGGGAGGACGTCTCGCAACAGGTGGCGGACGCATCGCTCTCGGCGACCGGCAAGCGGGTCCTGATGCAGGCGCGCGGAGAGATCTGGACGGTCCCGGTGGAGCACGGCGACGCCAGGAATCTCACGCGCAGCTCCGGCGTGGCCGATCGGACGCCGGTGTGGTCGCCCGATGGCCAGCAGGTCGCCTGGTTCTCGAGCGATGGCGGCGACTACGCCCTGCTGATCGCCAACCAGGACGGGATGAACGAGCCGCGGCGTCTCGACATCGCGCCGTCGAAGATGGGGTGGGCGCCGGCCTGGTCGCCGGACGGGAGCCGCATCGCGTTCATGGACGACGACGGGCGCGTTCGCGTGCTCGAGGTGGCGGGCGGCGACATCCGCACGGCCGACGTGGACGGCACCACATTCGACGGCGGCAACCCCGGCATCACGTGGTCGCCGGACTCCAAGTGGCTAGCCTATCACAAGATGTTCCCCAACCTGTATCACCGCATCGTGGTGTGGTCGGTCGAGACGGGCCGAACCCAGGTGATCACGGACGCGCTGGCCGACGCGGTGTCGCCGGCCTGGGATCGGGACGGCAAGCACCTCTACTTCCTGGCCTCCACCAACCTGGCGCTGGGCTCGGGCTTCCTCGACTTGAGCAGCTTGCTGGCCGATCCGATGTACCAGCCCTACGTGATGGTCTTGAGCGCCAGCGACTCGACGCCGTTCCCGCTCAAGAGCGACGAGGAGCCGGTAAAGAGTGACAGCGGCGGGAACGGTGCGACCCGCGGGGGCCGCAGCGGCGGACGGGCGGACACCGGCGCCGTGAGCGTGCGGATCGACTTTCCCGGTATCGAGCGCCGCATCGTGGCGTTGCCGATGCCCGCGCGGCGCTACGGGACGGTGCTGGCCGGTCCCAAGGGGTCGGTCTTCCTCGGGGAGTCGGTGGAGCACGAGCCCGGCCAGATCCTGCACAAGTTCGCGCTGAAGGACGCCAAGGCGTCCGTGTTCGTGCGCGGCGCGAGCCAAGTCTCGATGTCGGGCGACGGGTCCAAGTTGCTGTTCCGGTCGGGGCGATCGTGGCGGGTCGTGGGGACCGGGTCGCCACCCAAAGCGGGTGACGGAACGGTGAGCGTCTCGCTCCGCATGCACCTCGACCGCATGGCCGAGTGGCGGCAGATGTTCGACGACGTGTGGCGATTCGAGAAGGAGTATTTCTACGATCCCGGCATGCACGGCAACGACTGGAACGCGGTGCGCGGGCGATACCGGCCCCTGGTGCAGTACGTGCGCCACCGGGACGATCTCAACTACGTGTTCGACCAAGTCAACGGCGAGCTGTCGGTGGGCCACTCGTTCGTGGGTGGCGGTGACTATCCGGACGTCGACACGAGCCGCGTGGGGTTGCTGGGCGCGGACCTGGTGGCCGAGAACGGTCGTTGGCGCATCCGGCGGATCTACACGCTCGAGAGCTGGAATCCCGGGCTGTCGGCGCCGCTCGACCAGCCGGGACTCCGGGTGCGCGAGGGCGACTACTTGCTCCAGGTGAACGGCATGGACGTCCGGGCGTCGGACGATCCGTACCGGCTGCTGGACGGCACGGCCGGCCAGCAGACGGTGCTGCAGTTCAGCCATCAGGCGAACGGGAACGACGCCTGGACCGAGACGGTGGAGCCCATTCGCAGCGAGTTCGCGCTGCGGCAGCGCGCGTGGGTCGAGGACAATCGCCGGCTGGTGGACTCGTTGTCCGGTGGGCGCCTGGCCTACGTCTGGCTGCCAAACACGGGCGGCGGCGGCTACACCTCGTTCAACCGGTATTTCTTCGCGCAGCAGGACAAGCAGGGCGCCGTGATCGACGAGCGGTACAACCACGGCGGCTTTGCCGACGACTACATGGTGGACCATCTGTCACGCCACCTGCGGAGTGCGTTGACCAACGATGCCGAGGGCGGGAAGCCGATCCCGCTCCCGCAGGGCGTGCTGGGTCCCAAGGTCATGCTCATCAACGAGGGCGCGGGCTCGGGCGGCGACTACCTCCCCTGGACGTTCCGCCAGCTCCAGATTGGGCCGCTCATCGGGCGGCGCACGTGGGGCGGGCTGGTGGCCAACTCGACCCCGTACCCGACGATCGACGGTGGCCGAGTGACGGCGCCGACGCCGGCGGTGTACGACCCGGTCCACCACGTGTTCATGGCTGAGAACCAGGGCATTCCGCCGGACATCGAGGTGTATAACGATGCGCGGTCGGTGGCGCAGGGCCACGATCCGCAGCTCGAGCGCGCGGTGGCGGAGGCGCTACAGCTGGTCGAGGCGGCGCACATTCAGCCGATCACGGTGCCGCCGTTCTCGAGGCCGTCGAAGCGACCGGGGCGCGGGGGGCGCTAGCCGCCCGCCTGCCGGCGCGACACGCCCTGAAGGGCGATTCCAACCCTGTCCTTCAGGACAGGTCGCCGAAGGCGCCGAGCCCGCTCTTCAGAGCGGGACGAGAAAGGCCGCCGAGTCGTTGGGAGAAGGCAGGTTCGCGTTAGCGGCTGGCGAGTTGGTCCATTACTTCGTGACCACCTGGTCGGGCGTCAGGGTGCCCGTGCTCGGCTCGTAGTTCGGGTCCCCCGGAGGACGTGGTCGAGTTCATCCGGCGGGGAGCGTCGGGGTTCGTGGTCAAGGATGCGACCGTGGAGGATCTCGTCTACGCCGTTCGATCGGTGGCCCGGGGGGCGGAGGTGCTCCCGCCGGTCCTGGCCGATGCGCTCCTGGCCCACCTGGCGCAAACTCCGGCTCGGCGCTCCGGCGGCGGGCACGCGGCGCGGCGTCCGGTTGACGGCCCGTGAGCGGGAGATCGTCGACCTGATCGCGGACGGACTGAGCAACAAGGAGATCGCCCAGCGTGTCCGTCTGGCCACGCACACGGTGAAGAGCCACGTGCACAACGTCCTGCGGAAGCTGGCACTCCACAGTCGGCTCCAGGTGGCGGCGTACGTGCATCAGGCCGCCGAGCGGCAGGCGGAAGCGTAGTCCCCACCGGGCCGCAGGCACTACTCCCTATTTCACTCATTTCGGCGGATACCCGCCCCGCGCAGCCGGGGCTAGCCTACCGTCGGTGATGCGATCTCGTCGGCGGCGGTGGCCCCACCGGGGCCGCCCGCCGGCGGGCGAGACCTGGTCTCGCTCCGGGATCCGCCCGATGGAGGTACCACCATGCACGACAGCACCGACGACAGCGCCGGCGACGTCAGGGGCCGGGCCGCCAGTGAAAGCGCCATCGACGGCTCCGGGCCGCACGCCGGCGGGGGAGGCGAGCGGGAAGTGGACGACGTCCACCGGAAGGTCGCCAGCATCCGGCGAATCCTGGGGCAGTCCGCCTTGATGCTCGACTTCTCCCGCGAGGTCCGGCTCGTTGGGCGATATCCGTCGGGAAGGCGCCGCACGATCCTGACCCACGCCCGGTTCGACGCGCGCATGTATGACCTCGCCGCCGATTCGGCGCTGGCGCGGGCCGATGCGGCGGCCATCCAGTAGCGATTCTCGCGCCCGGACTACACGTGAGGAGGACGGATATGCTGTGGGCCATCGTGGTGATTCTGCTCGTCCTGTGGGCACTGGGCCTTGCCAGCTCGTATACCGCGGGTGGGCTGATTCACCTTCTCCTGGTCATCGCGATCGTGGTGGTGGTGATTCGCCTGATTCAGGGCCGCAAGATCGTGTCGTGACCCTTCCTGAGGAGGGATCTTCGGGTCGTCGGGTTGTGCATTGGGAGCCAAGCACCGCCGGGCGATCGCCGACCGGCGAGTGCGAGTCTCGACGGTCGGGTCACGCCCCTCGTGCCGCTGACCCGCGACACTAGCGGTTCCCACCGGCTGGCTCGATTGAGCACACGTCGGCGTCGACGCCCGGCGTCCTGCATGGTGCGGTGACACATTACGCTCGGCCGGCCGCGGGGGGTACCACCCGAAGGGATGAAAGCGGAGTTAATCCCTTGGATGTACACCGGCGCCTGCCCGCGGTGGGTCCGAATTCATCCCTCCGACCGATAACCGCCGCCCGCGGTCGGACATAAGCTGCGTGTGGAGCCGGGTGTGGGCGACCGCGTACCGGCGGCGACTTGAAGACAGGGAAGCGAACACGAGGTTCTGGCATGGCTCGTGAGGAGCGTGCGGTGACGAAGGCCGATCGGAGCGCCTCATCCCCCTGCTGGGTGTACGCCTACCAGTTCGCGCGTGCACCGGCGCACGATCAGCTCGACGCCATTCGCGCCGTCCTCGATACGGAGCACACGGCCGCCCGACACGACGCGCGGACGTGGACCGCCCGGCT
>CAYWNR010000104.1:0-9225 GCA_964459705.1 uncultured Gemmatimonadaceae bacterium
GTGGGCGCTCGAAGCCGCGCAACCACCGCAGAAGCTCTTCGCGATCCGCGTGCGCCGACATCCCGTGGAGCGATTCGACGCGCGCCCGGACGGTGACCTCGTGCCCGAACATCCGGACCTCGCGCGCGCCGTCCTGGAGCGAGCGGCCCCGCGTTCCCTGCGCCTGGAATCCCACCAGCATCACGGTGGTGCGAGCATCGGGGAGTCGCTGGGCAAGGTGGTGCAGCACTCGACCGCCCGTTGCCATGCCGGACGCCGACACGATGATCACCGGCCCCACGAGGTCGTTGATCTTGATCGATTCCTGGCGGGATGGGGCGAACGCGAACTGTCGCGTCGCGAAGGGTCGCGCGCCGTCGTTCATGATCGCCGTCATCTCCTCGTCGTGGTCCTCGCGATGCCGGCGATACACGTCGGTGACCTCGATGGCGAGCGGGCTGTCCACGTAGACTGGCAGCACCGGAATCGCCCGCTGTTCTTCGAGGCGGCGCAGATGCCAGAGCAGCTCCTGGGTCCGGCCGACCGCGAACGCGGGGATGATCAACGCGCCGCCGCGATTCGCCGCTTCGCGCACCACCCGCGCGAGTCCTTCCACAGGATCGGGAGGATGCACCCGGTTCCCGTACGTCGACTCGCAGAGGAGCACGTCCGCCTCGGCAACGGTCACCGGGTCGGGTAACACGGGGCGATCCCAGCGCCCGAGGTCGCCCGAAAACACCAAACGCAACGGCTTGTCGCCAATCTCGAGTGACACCGTGGCCGAGCCGAGAATGTGTCCTGCGGGCCGGTAGACGACGCGAAGCTCGGGATGAACTTCGAACAGTTCGTCGTACGGGCGTGGTTGGAGCAACTCCAACGTCGCCTGTGCGTCTTCCATCGTGCAGAGCGGCAGCGCGGGCTTGTGGCGGGAGAACCCGTGGTAGTTGGCGTACTCGGCCTGCTCTTCCTGCAGGTGCGCCGAGTCGGGCAGGAGGAGACGCGCGAGGTCCGCCGTGGCCGGCGTGCAGTACACGGGACCGCGGTAGCCGTGACGCACGAGCACGGGGAGGTAGCCCGTGTGGTCGATGTGCGCGTGGCTCAACACGACCGCGTCCAGCCGGTCGAGATCGATGGGCGGTGGGTTCCAGTTCCGTTGCCGCAGGTCCTTGGGTCCCTGGAAGAGTCCACAATCGAGCAGCACCTGGTGTTTACCGACGGTGACCAGATGCTTGGAACCGGTGACGGTGCCGGCGGCGCCGAGAAAACGAACGGTGGCAGTAGACATGGCGGCTACTTTCGAGGTTCTCGCATGTGAAGGGTCTCCACGAGGAAGGCCCAGGCATCCGCGTGTTCTTCGATGATCTTGTTCGTGGGCTTCCCCGCCCCGTGCCCGGCCTTCGTCTCGATGCGGATCAGGATCGGTGCCGAGCCGGCCTGCGCCGCCTGGAGTCGCGCGGCGAACTTGAACGAGTGACCCGGCACCACGCGGTCGTCGTGATCGGCCGTGGTGATCATGGTCGCGGGGTACCGCGCACCAGGCCTGATGTTGTGGTATGGAGAGTACGCGTAGAGATACGGAAACTGCTGGGGGTCATCGGCCGAGCCGTACTCGGTCACCCAGGCCCAGCCGATGGTGAACTTGTGAAAGCGCAGCATGTCCATGACGCTCACGGCGGGGAGCGCGGCGCCAAAGAGCGCCGGCCGCTGGTTCATCACCGCGCCCACGAGCAGCCCTCCGTTGCTCCCACCGCCGATCGCGAGCTTCGGCGACGACGTGTAGCCCTCCCGGATCAAGTACTCGGCCGCGGCGATGAAGTCGTCGAAGACGTTCTGCTTCTTCTCGTGCATTCCCGCCTGATGCCAATCCTCGCCGTACTCCGCGCCGCCCCGCAGGTTGGGCACCGCGTAGATGCCACCCAACTCGAGCCAGGGTAGCATCGCGGGTGAGAAGCCGGGGGTCAGGCTGATGTTGAACCCGCCGTAGCCGTGGAGATACGTCGGGTTGGAGCCGTCCAGTGGGAGGTGTTTTCGGGCCGTGATGAACATCGGTACCCGCGTACCGTCTTTGCTCTCGTAGAAGACCTGGGTGGTCTCGTAGGCGGCGACGTCGAAGTCGAGCATCGGCTGCCGGAACATGGCGTTCTGACCGGTCGCGACGTCGTAGCGGAAGATCGTGGTGGGGTACAGGTACGACGTGAACGCGTAGAACATCTCCGGGTCGTCCGGCTTCCCGGTTATGCCGCCGATCGAGCCGAGCGCCGGGAGCGGGATCTCTCCCTTCGCGGCGCCGTCCAACCCGAATAGCCGGACCGCGCTGTGCGCGTCCTGGAGATAGCTGGCGACGAGTGTGTGGTTGACGATCTGCGCTCCCGTGAGGACGTCCTTCCCTTCGGGGATCGCACTCCGCCACTCGGCACGATCCGGGCGGCGGGTGTCGATCGCGATGACGCGGCCGCGGGGCGCGTCGAGATCCGTCCAGAAATAGAACACCGAGCCGTCGTTGCCGACGGGCGCATACCCGGCGTCGAAGTCGTCCAGCAGCCGTACGACCGGCGCGCCCAGGTTCGGGCGTTGGGGATCGCCGAGATCCAGGTAGTAGACACGATTGCGCCGGTCGGTACCGAGCCAGATCACCAGCAGCGCGTACCGCCCGTCCTCCGACACCTCCGCCGACACGCCGCGCTCGGGATGCTCCGGCTGCGCGAATACGAGGAGATCCCGTGCCTGATCCGTGCCGACGACGTGATAGTAGAGCTTCTGGTTTTGATTGACGCCTTGGAAGTCGTTCCCGGCGGGCGCGTCGTACCGGCTGTAGAAGAAGCCTCGGCCGTCCTTAGTCCATGCGGCGCCCGAGAACTTCACCCACCGCAGGCGATCATCGAGGTCCTTGCCGGTCGCGATGTCGCGCACGTGGAACTCCTGCCAATCGGAGCCCGACGCGGAGGTGGAGTAGGCGAAGTAGCGCCCGTTCGGCGACACGGCGGTCGCGGACAAGGCCACGGTGCCGTCGTCCGAGAACGTATTCGGATCCAGGAGCACGACCGGGTCATCCGCCAGCGTGCGCTGGGTGTAGACGACGCTCTGGTCCTGGAGTCCCTCGTTCTTCGAGAAGAAGTAGCGCCCGCCCTCCTTGTAAGGAACGCCGATCTTGGGGTAATCCCAGACCTCCGTGAGACGACGCCGCAGCGCCGCCCGCTCCGGGATGCGCTCGAGGAACGCGAACGTGACGCGATTCTGCGCTTCGACCCAGGCTTTCGTATCCGCGGCGTCCACGTCCTCTAGCCAGCGATACGGGTCAGCGACGGTGGTACCGTGGTACGTGTCCACCACGTCCACGGTCTTGGCGACGGGGGGTGTGGAAGACGGCGAGTCGTGGTTCAGCGCGGTGGTGCCGCGAAGCGGGCGCGGAGCGCGGATCACGGGTTCAGCCGGCGCGGGCGTGCCAGAGGCGCAGCACCTCGGCCTCGCGATCCGGAGCGATGCCGGCGTGGAGCTGCTCCTGTCGTTCCGCCGGTTGGGCGTGATAGTAGTCCAGCGTGTCACGCGCCGTCACGGCGAGGGGGCGGAACGTGAGGCCAAGGGCGACCTCGCGCGAGATGTCGAAGCGTCCGAATCCCTCCCGCCCCCCGCGGGCCGGCATCCAGACGGGCATCTCGCGGTACCCCCGCACGTCCTGGGCGGTGAGAAAGTCCGTGTCCACCCAGGTGAAGCGCGCGTCGGCGGTCGTCACCGCTTTGATGCCGTAGAGCAACTCGGCGAAGAGGCGGGGTGTTTGCGGCCCAAGGGCGTTGTAGACTCCGGTCACGCCGTTCTCCACCAACCGGATCATCCACTCGCACAGATCCCGCACGTCGATGATCTGCACCGGATCGCTGCCGTCGCCCGGAGCCAGGATCTCGCCGCCGCGCTCGATCCGGACCGGCCAGTAGGTGAAACGGTCCGTGAGGTCGCCGGGGCCCACGATGAGCGAGGGTCGCACCACCAGGGACCGGTCCGGGAAGTATCGCTGCGCCTCCTTCTCGGCGAGCGCTTTCGCGAGGCCGTACGGGAGTCGCTGGCCCGGCTCCACCTTGGTGTTCTCGTAGGTGAACACCGGGGCATCCACGGTCATCGGCACGCGGCTCGTATCCGCGTACACCGAGCGCGTCGAGACGAAGAGGTACGTGCGCACGGCGTCCTTCAGCAGGCTCGCGGTGCGTGCTACCCAGGTCGGATCCGAGGCGGAGTTGTCGATGACGGCGTCCCACTGCCGGCCTTCGAGGGCCGAGACGTCGCCCGAGCGGTCGCCCACCAGCTTTTCGACACCGGGAAAGAGCTGCGGATTCGTGCGGCCCCGATTGAACAGCGTGACTGTGTGACCGCGGTCGAGCGCGTACTGCACCTCATATGGCCCGATGAATCCGGTACCGCCGAGGATCAGGATGCGGAGCGCGGCGTGGCGCGGCGGCGGTTGAATTCTCGGAATGAAGGGGAGCGCGCCGAGCGCGATGGCGCTCCCGCTCGCGGCGGCGACACTCAGGAAGGTACGGCGGTCGGTAACCGTCATACGCGTGCTCCGCTCGAACGGCTAGGAATGGGCATCGAGGAAACGCCGCACTGCCTGGAGGAACGCGGCCGGTTGCTCGATGAACGAAAAGTGACCGGCGTCGGGTATCGCGACCAACTCCGAGCTCGGTAGCCGCTCGTGCAGCACTGCCCCGCTCAGCGAAAGGCCGGGCTCGTCGGTGCCGAAGACGATCAGGGTGGGTGCGGTAATCCGCGGCACGTCCGGCAGCAGGTCGAAGTCATAGAGGTCGACTGTCATGTAGCCGAACTGCCGGCTGCGGTCGGCGTAGTCGTCGGGGACGTAGAGCGTCAGCTCGTCGATCCGTCCGGGGTCGTGGAACTCGTGCTTGAACGAGAGGCGCAGCATCCGCTCGATCGCCTCCGGGCGACGTTGGGCGTACGCCTCCGTCGCGCGAATGGCGCTCCGCTCGATGCTGTCCTCGGGGGTCGTCCGGTCTCCGAGCAGGCGCTCTTCCTCTTCCCAGAGCGCGGAGCTTGGCGGCATCGGACTCACGAGAATCAACGAGGCGAGATGGTCTCCGTGCGCGATCGCGTATCGGAGCGCGAGTTGGCCGCCCCAGGAATGCCCCAGCAGATGCACCTGGTCGAGTCCGAGACTCACCCTGAGCGCTTCGATGTCCTCGACGAAGGTTACCATGCGGATGCTGCTGCTGTCGGCGGTCGCCGCCGAGCGTCCACTCAGGCGCTGATCGGAGAAGATCAACTGGTAGCGATCCGCCAGCGGCGCGAGGTGCGGGAGGAGGTAGCTGTGCTCCAGCATCGGCCCCCCGTGCACGACGATCACCGGCTCGCCCGTGCCCACCTGTTTGACGAACAGCTGGGTCCCGTTGATCTGGCGGAGGCCTTCCGTTGTCGGGGGCGGCCCGCCGGCGGAGCGTCCGCACGCCGCCGCGGCGAGGAGGAGAGGGGCGAGAAGGCGGTGCACGCTCGTCTGGCTTCCGGTTAGCGAAGGCCGGAAAGGTATCGCGCAGCGCGTCGGGGTGAAACCAGATCGGTCCGCCTTGGCCCCCGAGTCTCTTCCTCCCGACCGGCGGATGCGTACTACGGAACCGTGACTTCGGTCCGCATCCACAGCTTGTATGCGAGATAGAACTCCACGTGGTAGGTGCCCGCGCGGAGTCCTTCCACTCGGCCGTCGAGCGGACGTGGCGTGACGACGCTCGGGCACACCATCCCCTGCGTGAGATAGAGCCTCAGGGTGTCGGCGAAGAGTGCAGGCCGGAGCGCGGTCGGGTTGGCGCATCCGCCCGCGGTGTTGATCACGCCGACCAGGCGGATCGTATGGTCGGTGTGCGGGTAGAGGCAGATTCCGATTGGGCTAGGCGAGGTGGCATCGGCCGCTCGACGCCTTCGAACGCGAGCGTGGAATCGGTGATACTGATTCTGGCGGTGGGCGTCTGCGGAGCGTTCCGGGCGGCCGCGCCGGAATGAGCCGGGAGGGACGTTGGCACACCACGCGCCAATGTGAGGGCGGCGAGCGCGGTGCAGGAGCGAAGGGTGAGCGGAGGCATGGTCACTCCTTTGGGGTCGTCACGGCGGGTGGATCCCGCCCCCCCCGGAGGACGATCGACGGGTATCGGCTTGCACACGGTGCCCGAAAGCGGCTCCTACCGCAGCTCGCTCACCGCTTCCGAGTACCTGAGCGCGACGGCTCGGACCAGCACGCGGCCGGCATGCGCGAAATGCAGCGCCAGCTTGACCGTGTCCCCGGCGGCCAACGGCGTGTGCAATCCGGCGATCATCACGTGATACCCACCCGGGGCGAACCGTACCTTGCCGTACGTGGGCACGGCCACCATCGACACAGGTTCCATCTGGCCTCCGACGACCGTGTGCAGGGTGACCGAATCGGCGTCGGGCGAGTCGATGGCGAGGAGCGTGTCGGGTGCGGCACCCCGGTTCTCGAGCACCAGAAACCCAGGGGCCGGCGTGGATGGAGGCGGCAGCGAAACGACCGCGTGGCTGATGGTGATATCCCCGGACTCCGCGTGACCGCCACGCGCGGTCCCGGCGCAGGCGAGGGCGAGTGCGGCAAGCGCGCAGATGAACCCGAGAGGGTACGATCGGACGTGGTGCGACGGCATGGGCGGCTCTCGTGCGGGATGTCCCGTGCTCTTAGACACCAAGTCCGACGGAAAGGTCGCATGCCCCGCGAGACCGCGATCGAGCGGCTGTCTCGTCAGGTCGAGCGGACCGCCACGCAGAGACCGCGGCCCGTGGGTCCTTCGGGGTCGAACTCCAGGGTGAGTCCCGCGGCCGCGAACGCCTCCCCCATCTCGTCCCGGGTGAAGAGGCCCAGCTCGTGGACCTCAGAGGCCCGTCGGAGTCCCGCGGTGGTACCGATGAGATACTCGAAGCGGAGCCGTGAGAGGCGGCCGTCGAGCGACGTGTGCGTCATGCGACAGGCTCTGCCGTCGGGAATGTCCACCGTGGTGGCGGTAACGAAACCGTCCTCCATCGTGCCCGGCGCGAACCATGGCTCGACCACGAGGATGCCCGGCGTCGCAACGTGCCGCGCCATCGCGGCCATGGCTCGACGGAGGCCGCCCACATCGCGGACATAGCCGATCGAGCTGAACAGGCACAGCACGGCGTCATAGGTCCGGCCGAGATCGAGGTCGGTCATATCGGCGCAGCCAAACCTGCCGGCGGGGTTCTTCTTGCCCGCGAGTTCCACGAAACGGGGGTCGATGTCGACGCCGTCGACGCGGAAGCCATGATCGCGGCTCAAGCAGCGTGCATGCTCGCCCGTTCCGCAGGCCACGTCCAGAACGGACTCGGCCGACGGAACACGGCCACGAACCACTGCCGCCACGTAATCCGTCTCCGCGCGATAGTCTTTCTCGCGGTAGAACGCGTCGTAGAGATCGGTGCTCTCCGAGAACATGGACTCCCGTTCAGCGTTCGATGAGACGGTTGGCTAGGACCGGGTGGCGCTGCTGGTGCCCCGTCCGCCGCCTACCCCTCACGCTCCGGGCATACCGGCCGGAGCGGAACGACGAGCGGGTCGATCGCGGCCGGCAGGGTGACGGGAGCGGCCGCGTGCAGGCAGAACTCGCGGGCGGGGCCGAGCACCATTACCCGCATCCACAGTGCTCCGTGGGTCTGGTCCACGATTGGCGCAAGGCGGTCGAACAGGTCGCGGTACGACATCCCCTCTGGTTTGGAGAACCAATGCGCGACTTCCGGTGGCCTCCTCACAGCTCCGCGTTTCAGCCGATACAACCCGCCCGCGCCACGGCCGGCCACCGCCGCGGCCGCGTCGTGCGGTGCCGCGCGACTCGCGGTCACCGCGGCTTCATTCAAGGCGCCGAGCGCACCGAAGTCTCGCACCAGGTACCAGTCTTCGTAGGCCGCGGCGCCATCGGCGGCCCACGGCGCTCTGGTAAGCGCGACACTGAACGACTCCCGAAAACCATCGGCCGGCGCGGCGGCGAGCGCGCCGTGGAACGCGCGTTGCCGACCTTCGTACTCGTGGAGCGCGACTCCCGCCCGGCTCCAATGCCAGAAGACGTAGGCGAGGACGTCGCTCTCCATCAGCCGCAATCGCTCGGCGGGAATGACGTCAGAATACCCGGACCTGGAACCGGAACACGCGTCCCGGTTGCGGCAGGCCGCATTGATCGTACAAGGCCACGTCGCCCGCGTTGTCCACCGCCGCCCGCGTCTCGAATCGCCCGAACCATCCCGCGCCGCCAGAATGCAGGTGCCAGGTACGGCTCACCTCTGCTTCGATCGTGGCGCCCGGGCGCAGCCGGGAATCCTCGCCCGTGCCGGGGTCGATGCAGAACTGGCTTCCCGTGTACCGCGCCGCGGCAAACGCGCGAACGCCGAGCAGGAGGGGGAATGCCGCGTGCACGCTCCCGAACACCTCCGGCAAGTTCTCCGGTTGGTGCGTGATGCTCGCCTGCGTGTCGGTGAGGTTCACCGACTGGAGCGTGACGTCTCCGCCAAGCGCGGCGGGTCCAACCGCCAGCGAGCCGAGCAATTCGACGCCGAAACTGGTCAAGCGATCGCGGTTCACGCGGAAGAAGCGGCGGTCGGGGAGGGTGGTACGGACGACTGCGTCGTTCAGTTGATGGCGGAAGCCGACCACCTGGAGCTCGCCGTTTCCCACTCGTGTGGTCACGCCCGCCTCGATCGCCAGCAACTTCTCGGGCTTGAGGTCGGGGTTCGGCGCGAACCGATTGAGAGCGCCGGAGTACAACTCCCGCAGAGACGGGAAGCGTCCGCGGCGGCTCACGGCGGCGTGGACCAGCGTGTTGCCTCCACACAGGCCGATCGTGGCGCCGAGCCGCCCGCCCCATTCCGCGATCGTCCCCAGGGGTTCTCGGCCACCCGACTCCGGCGTTTGCGCCAGATCATACACGCCGCCCACGCTCACCCGGAGCCAGTCGACCGCGCCGCCCTGCTCGATGACGCGCCAGGTGGTTTCTCCGCCGACGCTCCAGAGGCGTTGGCGGTACCGCGCGTCGCCGGCCGGCAGGAACTCGTCGTGGCGAATGTCCGAGAGCGTGAACGCCGTGCGGAAGTCGCCGCGCCCTCCCAGGGTGTGATCGCCGAGCAGCCGGAGCGTCATCCCCAGGTCCTTGCCGTTCTCGAACGCGTCTTTCTGGGTGTAGGTCCGATCCGTGTAGGAATCGATGTCCGTGCGGCCCAGGTCCAGGCCGACGCTCGCCT
>CAYWNR010000105.1:0-9224 GCA_964459705.1 uncultured Gemmatimonadaceae bacterium
TCGAGAAGGACACGTTGGAAGCGGTCATCCAGGCGCGAAACAACGCCGTGAAGATCCACGCCGACGCCTCACCGACGGGCGGCGTGCAGGCCCTGGCCGGCGCCGAGGCGGCGCTGGGCGCGGCGCTTTCGCGTCTGAATGTGGTCGTGGAGCGCTATCCGGATCTGAAGGCAACCGGGAACATCGCGCAGCTGCAGGAGGAGCTGACGTCGACGGAGAATAGGGTGGCGTTCGCACGGCAGCTCTACAACGACACCGCCACCACCTACAACGTCAAGCAGCAGCAGTTCCCGTGGAACCTCATGGCCGGCGTGGCCAAGGCCGAGGTGGTCGAGTTGTGGGAGATCGAGGAGCCGAAAGAGCGGGAGGTGCCGTCCGTTGACCTCTCCATGAAGCCAAAGGCGTGAGCGCCACGAACCTTTTCGAGCAGCAGCGCCTCAACCGCCGCCGTTCGGCGATCCTTGTCGCCGGGTTCGTCCTGTTCTTCGCCTGGCTTGGCTTCGGGGCCGACTACATCCTGTACCTGCAAACCGCGGGCGGGCCGCCGACGAGCTATCACCACACCTTCCCGTGGGTGGGCATCGCGCTCACGGTGCTCGCCTCTGGGATGACGGGGTTCGCCTGGCGGAGCGGCGCCAAGCAGGTGCTCAGTGCGACCGGTGCGTGGGAGCTGGTCAACGCCTCGACACCAGAAGAGCGCCAGTTGGTGAACGTGGTGGAGGAAATGGCCATCGCGTCCGGTACCCCCAAGCCCCGCATCTGGATCGTCCCGGACGACGACCCCAACGCCTTCGCGACGGGAAGCGACCCTAAGGCGGCGCACATCGCCGTCACGCATGGGCTGCTGACTACTCTGAACCGCGACGAGTTGCAGTCCGTCGTTGCGCACGAGATGGCGCACGTGCGGAACCTCGACATCCGGCTGATGACCTTGCTCGCCGCACTCGTGGGGGTGATCGGCCTGCTGTCGGACGTGACCCGACGCTGGCTGTGGTTCGGAGGTGGGCGTGGGGGGCGGCGGGCGGGCGGCGGGAAAAAAGGGGGCGGCGGCAATGCCCTGATGCTGGTGCTGATCGTCGTATGGCTAATCAGTGTGATTCTGGCGCCCATCATCTCACGGATGTTGGCGCTCGCGGTGAGCCGGAAGCGCGAGTACCTCGCCGACGCCACCGGGGCCCAGTTCACCCGCAACCCCGCGGCACTCGCCTCCGCCCTGGAGAAGATCGAAGGCGCGGTTGCCCCCACGAAGTCCATTCGCCACGGCAGCGCGCACCTGTGCATTGCGGATCCATTGGGCCGTCGAGTCTCCCTCAAGGAAGGCCTCGTAGCGAACCTGCTGGCGACCCACCCGCCGATGGCGCGACGCATCGCGCGGCTCAAGCAGATGGCCTACCAGTATGACAAGACGGGAGAACTCGTCGAGCCGACGCTCTAGAAGGGGACGTGAGTGGCAACGCGAGTCACACGCCGAATCGCCAACTCATCTCCCCTTCCACACGCGCAGCCCACTCGTCTCCGCCACCCGCGCGAAATCGCGATCCGTCGAGAGCATCACCAGCCGGTGGTGGATGCAGATCTGCGCCAGCAGCGCGTCGATCGTCCCGAGTTGCACCCCCCGGCGCCGGCTCGCGTTCCGCAGCTCTGCGGCGGAGATGTGATCGACCCGCTGCGGAACGACCGACGGCAGCGCCGCGAATCGCTCGACGATCCCACGCCGCGCCTTCGGGCCCGCGAATCCTTGCAGCAGCTCCTGGAGCACCAGCCCGGTCGTGAACACCGCGCCGCATTCGAGGGCGTTGGTCAGCACCACCACCTCGGGGACGTCGCTCGGCGCGTCCCGGCGCAACGCCAGGGACCAGACGCTCGTGTCCACGAACAGGTTCATCGCCGTGACCGCTTGGCCTTGTAGTCGTACTCCGCATCCCACTCCAGGCTGCCGAACAGCTCCACCAGTCGGCGCTGCTCACGCCGCGCGATGAACTCCTCGAGCGCCCGGGTCACCGCTGCCTTCTTCGTCTTCTCCCCACTCACCGCGAACGCCCGCTCGAGCAGTGCAGGGTCCAAAGCCAGGTTCGTCGCCATGTGTATGCCTCCACACATAACACTACACATTCGAGGCGACGTGCGGGAGGACATCGGCCAATCTCGGGAATGCCAAACCCGACTTCCAACCATCACGTTGCGGACAGGGTCAAATCCGCTGCGGAGTTTCTCACAGTTGGCACGTGGAGAGTGGGAACAGGAGCACGTGAGAGGACGGGAGGACGTGAGCACGTGAGGGCCGGAGCTTGCCGCGCGGTTCGGCGTGCCGCACACTATCCGCGTGAACCCACTGGCCTGGATTCTCCTCGGCGCCGCGCTCCTCCTCGCGGGCGCGATCACCCTCTGGGCCGTCCGACGCACGCGAGAAGCCATCCGCGCCTGGTTCCGCCGGGCCGTGCTCCGCGCCGTCCATCGGTTCCAGGTGCGAATCGACCGCTACAAGCTCGTGCGCCGGAACGTGATCCGGGACGAGCTGCTGCTCGACGACCAGGTCCACGCCGCCATCCGCGAGCACTGCCGCCAGTCCGGGCTCGCCGAGCCTGAGGTCCGTGCCCGCGTGGAAGCCTACATCCGCGAGATCGTCCCGTTCTTCAACGTCCTCTCCTACTACAAGCTCGGCTACAACCTCGCGCGCATCCTGACCAACCTGCTCTATCGCGTGTCCATCACGTACGCCGACCGCGCGCGCCTCGACACGATCCCGCGCCGCGACGTCGTGGTCTACGTGATGAACCACCGGTCCAACGCCGACTACGTGGTCTTGGCGTACGTGCTCGCGCAGGGCGTGAGCATCAGCTACGCCGTGGGCGAGTGGGCCCGGGTCTGGCCACTGGAGTACATCTTCAAGTCGTTCGGCTCGTACTTCGTCCGCCGGCGCTATCGGGAGCCGCTGTACCACGCGGTGCTGGAGCGGTACGTCCAGCTCATCACGAGGAACGGCGTCACCCAGGGGATCTTCTTGGAAGGCGGGTTGACCCGGGACGGTGCGCTTCGGCCGGCGAAGATCGGCCTGCTCGGCAACATCGCGCGCACGCTCCGGGAGGAGCGGTTCGACCGGGACATCTGGCTCGTGCCGGTCGGCATCAACTACGACCGGGTACTCGAGGACCGCACGCTGATCCACGAGCTGGAGGAAGGGGTGGCGCGGAAGAGCCGCGCGCAGCGAGTGGCACGCGTCGGGCACTACGGCGGCTGGAACACGCTCCGCCTTCTCACCGGACGCCTGCGCCGCTACGGTCGAGTGGCGGTCAACTTCGGGACGCCGCTCTCGGTGCGAGCCTGGGTGGCGGAGCGACCAGGCGTGCTGGACCTCCCACGCGAGGCGCGGCGGCCCCACATCCAGCAGCTCGCCGACACGATGCTGGCGCGGATCGGCGACGTCATGCCGGTGACGCCCGTGCCGCTGGCGGCGGCCGCGTTGCTCTCCTTCGGGGAGACGGCCGTGCCACGAACCGCGTTGCTCGATCGGATCGAGAGGCTCCGCACGCAGCTGATCGAGCGCGACGCGAAACTGGTGGACGCCGCCTGGAACGCCGAGATGATCCTGGATCGCGCGTGGCGCACATTCCGGATGCGGCGGCTCGTATTGCGGGAAGGCGAAACGTGCGTCATCCTGCCGTCGCAGCGCCCGCTGCTCGAGTACTACGCGAATTCGATCCGGCACCTGCTGCCGACGGGAGCGCAGCCGCGGATCGAGATGCATCCGGCGCGGGAGAGTGATGCGGCGTTGCCGAGATTGAGGAGGACGTGAGAACGGGAGGACGGGAGAGCGTTAGATAGCTCGCAAGCCCTCACGTCGAAAAGCAATCGCAACGCCGCCCAATCCCCCACAATCGAAACGGCGGGCCAACTCTTGCGAGCTGCCCGCCGTTTCCGCACCGGTTACCCGGAGCCAGGGGATTGCCTCCCACTGTTCTTCTTCTCGCCGCCGCCGTTGGACTGATCCGTCCGCGGTAGGGCGAACGAGAGCTCCGGCTTCCATCCCCATGTCGCCTGGCCGGACCACATGGTTCGCCGGCGCGAGCGCTGCGAGTCGGATCGGGTCGCGGACCGACCCTTCGCACGGCACGCCGAGGCGCCACGTCGGCGTGGATGAGGCAACGCGACTGGCCTCACCTGTCCGAGACGGCATAGCTACCCGGATCGTCGAACACCAAGCCCTTGAAAGTTGGCGCTCTCCCCGGAATTCCCGCTCGGACTGATCAAGCGGGGCGTGATCGAGACAGCCCGTCCCGATCCTTCCCCCGAATGACCATGGCGCCAATCTAGGAACGGTGAAAGGTGGCGCAAGCGCCGATTTCTCTTCGGCAGACACCCGCAATGTGCACTTGATGTGGATCGCAAAGCCGCTGCGGCAACAGCAGTTCTGGATCTCATCAACGTTGTGTGGAATTGTCGATAACGCGTGTGCAACGAAATGCACATGTAGACGTGGACAACCGGACGCCTGCCGGGGCTTGGACGCGCGGGCGCAGCAGCCGGAGAGGGAAACCCGACGAGCTATTGGCCTCGGTTTGCGTGAGAAGGGAAACCGCTGAGAACGCCCTGCGCCTGCGCGTCTAACCTCCGTCAGGACTCCAGGGCGACTTCCTCGTACACGAACGGTTCTCCGGCCTGGCGTGGCGCGAACAACACGCCTGCTCCGCCGGTCGAAAACCAACCGGTGAGCAGATGGTTCGACCCCGCCGAGCGCGGCCCCTCGAACATCACGCCCAGCCAGCGGCGCACGTGTCGGAGCTCAGGCGCGCGCTTGGACAGCGACGAGATGACCGCCCCAGCCCCCTGCGTTGCTCGAAGGAAATGCGCCAGTGCGTGGACCCGCTGAGCAAACTCGAACGCCCGGACGCCGGGCTCATCGTAGAGGAGCATCCCCTCGTAGGGATCGGCCGGCGGCGCGTCCATGCGCGGCCCCATGTAGACGAAGACCCGACGCCCATCGCGCCGTCGTTCCACCATGGCGGCGGCACTCTCGCTGCCCAGCCGCGCCGCATGGACGAGGTCGGTCTCGAACAGGATGCCGACCGTGATCGTCCACTCCAGCGCGGCGAGCACGTTGTCCAGCGGACAGCCCACCTCATCCTCATAGGCGAGGATCCGGGGCGCATCGCCGGCCCGCAGGAAGAAATGACCCAGCGCCTCCCCACGACTGGTGAAGGAAACGGTCGTCCGAA
The DNA here is from genome assembly GCA_964459705.1 of uncultured Gemmatimonadaceae bacterium. GTDB lineage: Bacteria > Gemmatimonadota > Gemmatimonadetes > Gemmatimonadales > GWC2-71-9 > JAOTWJ01. The sequence goes on from CAYWNR010000105.1 coordinate 5,214, forward strand.
CCTGATCTGGCGACGGCATAGGGGTGCTAACCTAACCAGCCCACAACGCTCCGCCTAGGTTGGGACGCGACGAACCGGCACCGCGTAGACGGGCGCAGAGGCTCCACGTAGCTTGCGGCATGCGCTTCGCCATGACGGCTCTGGTGCTTGGCGTGGTCTTCGTGCCCCGCCCTGCGACGGCACAGCGGGACTCGGTCCTTCCCCACCGTTGGGTCGGCATCCATCTCAATCGGCCGCTCCAACTCGAGTTCTATGGCGACACCATGCTGGTCGTCAACGACACCCACGTGCTCGACTTCCGCCTCACCGGTGACTCGCTCGTCGCATTCGGCGACACGTCCATCGTGGGGCGCTATCGCCTCGTGCGGATCGGTGATCGCCAGGTGCCACCCGATTCGGTGCGGCAATGGCTGCTGCTCGAGACCCCGGATGGCGTGGTCACGATGGCGGAGCAAGGTGCGCTCGCCCGGCCCCTCACCGGCCGGTGGCGCGGGCCGCTTGGCACGGAGGACGGCGTCGAGGTGGAACTCGTGATCTCCCTTGCCGGAACCGCGCGTTGGCGTCGCCTACCGGGGGGCGCGTGGATGAACGGCGCGTGGGACCGCGACATGCGGCTCATCACCTTCACCTGGGACGACGAGTCGGAATGGCACGGTCAGTACGACCCGATCGGCAACGCCATGCTCTTCGAGGCAACGGTTCCCGAGAGCGGATCGACGATCCTGCGCAAAGTGTTCCGCTGATCCTCGGGCGTCAGAGGAGGGCGACCGGGTGCAGCACGTCCCGGCGCGCGGCATAGCGAGCTTCCGCCTCATCGAGCCTGTGGTCCACCTCGCCGCTCGGCTGCGCGAACTTGCTGTTGGGCGGTACCCTGCCCGTGAAACGGCGGAGCATCACGAGGGCATGCAACACTTCACAACGCTCGGGGTCCGCGCTCGTGTGCCCGGTGACCGCGAGTCCCTCGTACAGGGGCAGCGTCACCGGATCCCGCAGGACGAACAGCGTGGACAGCAGGCGCGGACTCAGGAACGCCCGGAGGTGCAGGTCTGCGCGCGCCGCAGCGAACAGGGCCACCAGGCGGCCAGCCGGCTGCCGATCGGGATAGTAGCGCGCCGCTTCGACCGCCATCCCGAGGAACGCATGGTGGGCCTCGGGGACGAGAAACCGCTCGAACAGCGGCCAGGTGGTGTGCGCGTGGAGGCGCGCAAGTAACAGAAACGCGTGATACCGGCGGGCGATCGGCGCGGCGGAATCGGACGCGACCGTCGCGAGCCCCGCGGGCCCGAACCGGTGGGCCACCAGCGACGCGGCGGTGGCATGCTGCAGTCGTTCGAGCGCCGGCAGCCGGAACCGGCGCAGATGGGCTCCCGCACGACCCGATCGGGGGGCCGGGGGGAGGCGATCGAGCAGCCGGCGCAACAGACCATCGGCCTCGTTGAGCACCGGCGCGACGGCGGGGTCGGTCGACCCCGCGACGGACGCCAGTGCCTGCCAACCCACGTCGTCCACGTGTCGGCGCCGCCAGGTGTCATCGACCGCCTCCGCGGTGGAGCAGGCCAGCAGCTCGCGGAGCATCTCGGCGAAACGGGGCAGGGTCGTGCTCATCAGGCTACCTCGAACAGGGCTGAGCGCATTGCCTCAGGCGGAGGCCCACGCTAATCTTGCCACGCGGTCCCACCTTGGAGCTACTCCCCCGTGCCGCTACCCCGCCCATCGTCGCTCGCCCTCGCTGCTCTCGTCATCCTCGGGACCGCGTGCGGCAACGACCACTCGGCAATCCGGATCGGCCTGGCGGGCCCATTCGGCGAGCCCCGAGGCCGGTCCATGCGGAGGGCCGCGGAGCTCGCGGTCCAGCAGATCAATCAAGCGGGTGGCGTGCGCGGCCGTCCGATCGAGCTGGTCGCACTCGATGACTCCGGTCGGGCCGACCGGGCCGTGGAAGTGGCGCGGCAGCTCGCCGACGACCCGGGGATCGTCGCGGTGGTGGGCCACCTCACGAGCGGGGCCACGTTGGCCGCGGCGCCGGTGTACAGCGGGGCCACACCCGTGCCCGTCATCTCGCCCTCGGCCTCGAGCCCGGCGCTCTCGAACGCCGGCTCCTGGATCTTCCGAGTCTGCCCGACCGATCTGCGACATGGCGCGGCGCTCGCCGCCTGGGCGCGGGATCAGCTCCACGCGCGGCGGGCAGCCGTGTTCTATCTGAACGACGAATACGGGCGCGGCGTGCGCGACGTGTTCGTCGCGGAGTTCCGCGAGCGCGGCGGGGAGATCGTCGCCAACGATCCCTACCTGGACGACCTCCCGGGCTTCCAGCCCTACCTCGAGCGCATCCGGCGTCGCGGGGGAATGGACGTGCTCGTGATCGCCGGCACGCGCGTCGGCGCGGAGCGCATTCTCAGAGCACGCGACGCCATGGGGCTCGATGTTCCCGTGGTGGCAGGGGACGGAGTGTCGGGCATCGAGCAATCACCGATTGCCGAGGGCATGTTCATCTCCACGCCGTACCTGCCCGACCGACCGGACTCGGTCAATGCGTCCTTTGTCGAGTCGTATCGCGCCGCGACCGGCGGGAGCCTACCGGACCACCGCGGGGCCGGCGCCTACGACGCGGTGGGTCTCATCGCGGCCGCGATCGCGGCCGCCGGACCTGATCGCGATGCGATCCGTAACTACTTGGCGAGCGTCGGGCACGACGTGCCGGCCTACCAAGGTGTCACTGGACGCATTGCGTTCGACGGGCACGGCGATGTCCCCAACAAGTCGGTCGTGCTCGGGGTCGTCCACAACGGCGTGCTACGCACCGCGGGCGGCTCGTGACGGCGGGTCGGCTGATGGGGAGTCTCCGCGGCCGGATCGTCGTCGCCAGCATCGCGTTGGCGGCCGGCCTGATACCCGTCGCCGTCATTGGCGTCGGAGCCCTCACCACGATCGACCGCGCCATCGGCCGCGAGTTGGGCCTGCTTCAACGGGTATCCGGGCTGAGCAGCGGACTGGGCGCGTCCGTCACCGACGAGATTCGCCACGCCGAACAATACCTGAACGGTCGCAATGCCGCGGACGCCGAGCAGTTCTTGCAGTCCGCGAGCGAGGTCGTCCGACTGCAACGCCGGTTGGCGGCGGTCGGAGATCTCGACCCATCGGAGCAGCGCGCGGCAACGCGCATGGGGACGTTGCAGGCGCGGGTGGAGGTCGGGTACCACTACGCCCACGCCCTGGCCGACCTCGGACGACCCACGGAGGCGCTCGCCGCCGCGGTTGCCGCCCGCGCTCCCGCCGACGAGCTGGTGAGCGAGGCGCGCACGATCAACGCCGCTCAGTCCCTCCGCGCGGAGAATACCGCCGAGCAGCTCGCGGCCGAGGACCGCCGTCGTCTGCTGATCGTGCTGGTGGTGCTGGGGACCACCGCCCTCATTGGCGCGTTCATTGCCGTGGCGTTCTACCGCTCGGTCGATCGCCCCGTACGCCAGCTCCTCGAGATCGCCGGGAGCTTCGGGCGCGGTGACCTCCGGCCCGTGCAGCTCGATCCGGCGTCCATGCCGCAGGAACTGGGCGAGCTCGGTCAGGCGTTGGTGACGGTCGGTGACCGGCTGCGCGGGATCGTGCGGCGACTCACCGAAGAGAGCGAACGCACGTCCGCAACCGCACAGGACCTGTCCGCGGTCAGCGAGGAGCTCGCCGCGACCGCGAACGAGATCACCACGGCCATGGTCGACGTCTCCGGTGGGGCGGAACAGCAGGCCGCCGGACTCGAAGGGAGTCTTGCGCGGATGAACGAGTTGGGCGCCACGGCATCGACGAATGCCGAGGTAGCCCGCCGCGTCGCGCACCTCGGCGAGGACATCCACCGGCTGGCCGCGCTGCACGAGCAGGACATGACCAGCGCGGCGCGTGCCCTGGGCGACGTCCAGGGAATCGTCGAGGAGAGTGCTGCCCAAGTCGAGCAACTCGAGCGACTTTCCATCCAGATCGACGATTTCGTGGACCTCATCAAACGGATCGCCTCGCAGACCA